>DAIOWA010000569.1:0-2630 GCA_036758705.1 Pyrinomonadaceae bacterium
GCGTGGAGGAACGAAAACCAGTAGACCGTGTGAAATCGGAGGATGTCTTTGCCGGCCAGATGCACCGCCGGCCAGAACGTCTTCATCCCGATCTCAGGATACGTTGTTCCGTGGGCCAATTCGTGCAAGACATCGGGGCTGTTTTTTGCAACAAGCTCATTAGCAAGCTGCGTCGCCCGATCCAATGTTCCGTATCCGAGCGCCGTGATGTAGTTCGAAAGGGCGTCGAGCCAGACGTACATCACGTGATTCTCGTCGTCTGGAACCGGCACGCCCCACGCGACTGACTTCTTCTCTCGGCTGATCGAAAGATCCTGTAATCCTCCGCGGACAAACGACAATACCTCGTTCCGCCGCGCTTCGGGGCGAACCAGGTCTGGATTCGATTCGATCAGGTCGATAAGGAATTCTTCGTAATCTGAAAGGCGGAAGAAATACGATTCTTCAGAGACACGATCGACAGGACGCTCGTGGATCAGGCAGAACGGGACGTCGCTGCCCTCGGGCGTATAGACCTCGTCTTCGTTCTTGAAAGCCGCACACGGAGCGCAGAACCAGCCTTCGTAAAACCCCTTGTAGATCGCGTCATTCCCTTTCGGCGTCTTATTCTTCGCGATCTCGCGCCACAGATTCTGGACACCTTCGTAGTGAAACGGCTCGGTCGTTCGCATGAAGATGTCGTAGCCGCCGTGCGAGGGGTCGAGCCCGAACTCGGCGAACATCCGCTTTAGTTCACCCGAGATGTAATCAACCTGCTCCTGATTCGTCCGGCCCTCGCGTTCGGCCGCACGTTGAATATTGATCCCGTGCTCGTCGGTGCCGGTCAGGAAATAGACATCGAATCCACGTTGCTTCTTATATCGATGGATCGCGTCTGCGACGATGGTCGTGTACAGATGGCCCAGATGCGGCAGACTGTTCGCATAATAAATGGGCGTTGTGATGTAGAAACTGTTCATCCTAAAAAGGTTAAAGTGTAGCGTTAATAGCAGAATTTTCCTAAATAACCAGTGATCTGTCGCAAAACGAACAGATCACGAAGGAATCCCTATCCTATTTTGACTCTCTACCGGGAAGAGGGGATAAAGGGTGCTGGCGAAAACGTAATTTGGATGATTTCATGGTCTGAACGCTCAGACGCGAGGGAGTTTCTCGTTAGAAAGAGCCTGGAATACGGCGAAGGCCCTGCCTTGATAGTGTTCGGCTCGAGCAAGCGTTTCGATCAGGACCGTCGCGATCGGTTTTATCGACGTGGGTGCCGGGATCTCGCGGAGCAAAACGTCATCGGTGTCCAGGAACGCGATGCCGCGCGCTACTGTCGCGGAAACCTCGTCCAAATACTCTCCGATCAACGCTGTCGAGTTTAGCTTTTCCGGCAGGGTCCATTCGAACGGGTCATCCCAAAGCCGCGCGGTGATCCCGCCGAAGGTTTGTTCGATAGTTGCAGCCGATCTCAAGAGATATTCGCCGACAGTAAAGATCGTGAATGTTCGCGGAAGCTGACGAGGAGGCCGGTAAAGATCCACTTCAGATGTTATTTCGAGAAGGGAATGCGAACGGGCGATGCAGGCGGCAAACCCGTTCGTGAATGAATCCAGAAGTTTTAGCATAAGAGGATGTCTGAAAAGTTATTTTCTTCTATGTTTTTGTGGTTAGTCATTAAAGGCAGAACCACAGAGAACACAGAAAATACCGGAAAAACACAGAACAAAGAATCTCGAAGACTCTTATTTTAGTTTATAGACATCCTCATTTTGATGACGAGGTGGATTACTTTTTGGCTCGTCGCCGATCTTTCTCGTACATTCCCAAGCCATAATTACGGCCTTTCCAATTCACGCCGCTGCCGATGCGGCCTTTGACGCCGATCTGGGTACCCTTTGTTGGAACGATGTCCTCGGTCATAACCCAGATCGAACCGGTGCCGTCATCGATCTTATAAGCACCACCGCGGATCGGCGTACCGGGGATCGCGATACCGTAGCTATCCTGTACCGTACCCGCGATCACGACGTCCTTATTCGCATATTTTGAAGGATTAGCCGAGATGTCGGCGATACTGGTACGCTCCGGGCATCCGGCTGCAAATGCGGCTGCAAATAGGGCAATTCCCAAAACAAGGGTTCTTTGGAACTTGTTCATTCGTTTCTCCTGTTTAGTTCGATCAGTTCGGAAGAGCTATTCGATAAAGATTCAGTATTGATACAAAAGTTTGCCAAAATACTCGACTTCTGCCATTCTTTTTCGGCCCGCTAAGAACATTATATGTCGTCGGTGATCGCGGACAACTTTTCCTTTTCGTCGAGTGTTAAGGACGACATCTGGCACCCACAGAAGGACGATAAGTCCTACGAGTGGTGGTATTTTGACGCGCTTTCAGACGATGGCAGCGAAGCAGTTGTCATTGTCTTCCTGGATAATTTTATCTATTCGCCGCGATATAACCAGGAATCAATGCGCATTAAAGGAAACGACCGCTGTCCGGCTGTATCGTTTACATATTTTCGTGATGGAATCGCCGTGTATAAGTTCACGACAGAGTTTCACTATTCTGATTTTCGCGCAAGCGAGGAGAGGCCGGAAGTGCAGATCGGCGATTCGGGATTCGTGATGGATGCGGCGAGATACGG
>DAIOWA010000570.1:0-2630 GCA_036758705.1 Pyrinomonadaceae bacterium
CGAGGTAGTGATCGATGCGGTAGATCTGTTTTTCACTCAGCACCTTTAGAAGGTCAGCATTGAGTTTCTTCGCGGATTCGAGGTCGTGTCCAAAAGGTTTCTCGAAAATAAAGCGACGCCAGTGCCCGTTCTCTTCCTTGCCAAGCCCGTTCTTTACGATCTTCTGCGCAACATTCGCGAAAAGGTCCGGCGGGATCGCCATGTAGTAGAAGTAATTTTCCGGGATGTCGCTAGCCTCGCAGACATCGCGGAGCATATCCTTGATATCGGCAAACAGTTTCTTGTCGTCGTTGAAATCGCCGCCAGTGTAATACGTCCGGTCGCAGAACCACTGGATATGCTTCTCGTCCGCGTCGGCTCCTGCAAACTCCTTCAGGTCTGCGATCATGTTGTCGCGAAACTCGTCAGACAACATCTCCTGCCGCCCGACACCGACGATCGCAAACTTGTCCGGCATGTGGCCGTCTTTCGCGAGATTGTATAAAGCAGGGAAGAGCTTGCGTTTCGTAAGGTCACCGGTCGCACCGAAGATGACCATCACGCACGGATCGGCGGTTTTCTGAGTTTCGGGCATATTTTTTACCGCAGAGACGCCGAGGTAATTTGAGTGGGAGATCTGTTGAAAGATCTACCTCCGCGTCTCAGCGTCTCGGCGGTTCAATCTATCCCAAGTCTAGCACGCAGTTCGAGTTCGCGGGCGTTCATCTCGCCGTCGTCAGTTTCGTGGTCGTATCCGCAAAGATGCAGCGCTCCGTGCAGGATGAGCTGCTTGATCTCTCTCTCGAGCGTGAGTTTGTTTTCTTTTGCCTGTCGCTGAGCTTGTTCGAGAGAAATAACAACGTCACCGAGGAAAACGTGAAAACCTTCGGTGCTCGCAAGAACGCCTGTCACTTCGAGGTCTCCGCCTTCGGTCGTCTCAAATACGTCCGGCTTGTGCGGAAACGACAGCACGTCCGTCGTCGAATCCTTCCCCCGGAAAAACTTATTCAAGTCTTTCATCCTCTTGTCCGAAACGAACGCCACCGAAAAATGTCCGCCGACTTCCTCAGCCGCAGACCGCACTGCAACCAGAAACGGCATATAATCCGCCGCTTTGATCTTTATTTTCCGCTGAAGGTTGACGATCATTTCTCGACTAGGGTAGTGGCTGCAGTCCAACAAATCGACTCAACAGTGTGGCAAATAGCCCGATCACAGTTCCGATCACAAGCCCAATTACCATCAAGAAGATTGTATCGGTGACAAGTATGCCGAGGCCGATATCCGATATGAAATAAATACTTGATTCTCCACCTAATACGGTGAAAACGGCAGGGGCTGCAATGTTAACTAAGGGCAATCCAAAGGCCGAGGTTAAAGCAGAGAATGTGACCAAACGCCGACTCCGAGGGCCGATCCGCCGTGTTGAAATGATCGAAAGTGAGAGCAGGATAAGGACCCCGATGGAAGCACTGATGGTCAGCCACCAAAATACATTTATCGGAGGCTCAAGGTCCTTCTTCCAATATACGCTTGAGAGATTCCACCAATAATAAAGCCCTAGGAGAAGGCCCAGAGACGTTTGTAGAACTGTGATAACTGTCGACCCAAACTTGGACATCAATGAGCTAAAGCAACAATAAGGCTTTACGTCATGGCAACTTCGACGTACTCAACCGCCGAACGCGGGACCGGAATCACCGAGCCATCTTCCCGAAGGCCATCAAGGTGAAATTCGATCGCGTCGTGAATAAGTTCCAAAACCTCGGATTCAGTTTCCCCAACTGCGACACATCCAGGCAGATCCGGAACATATGCTCCGTAGCTGGAGTCGCCTTTCTCGATTATCACCATGTATTTCATAGTGCCTATTTTAGTCCCGCTTGCTTCAGAATACTATTCAAAGTTCCCTGAGGAATATCTAGACTCTCTTTCCCCGATACAGTCACCGCTCCAGCCTTCGTCGGATGCTTAAACTGTCGATGGCTGCCCTTTGTGCGAGACAAGTACCAGCCATCTTTTTCCAGCAGACGGAGAGCTTCTTTGACTTTCATATCATAGCGTCATCGCGTCGATTTGCTCGTCTTCCGCTTCACGCCTTTAATGTAAACGGCATTATCACTTCCATCCTTAACGTCGAACGCAACATGATCTCCAGGAGCCAGACCCATCATTTCTCGTAGCTTCTTTGGAATGGTGATCCGATTACCCGAGAATAGATTCGCTTCAAACCTAACGGATTTCTGATTCATACAGTTTATCCAGCATCATTCGAATGATCCTCGTAAGCTCTAACGATCATCTGCACAAGCTTATGACGGACGACATCCTTGTCGGAGAAGTAAACGAACTCGATCATATCGATGTCCTTCAGTACTTCCTCGGCCTCTTTTAGGCCTGATTTCTGACCGCGAGGGAGATCGATCTGGGTCTTGTCGCCGGTGACGACTGCCTTCGAGCCGAACCCGATGCGGGTCAGGAACATTTTCATTTGCTCGCTCGTCGTGTTCTGAGCTTCGTCGAGGATGATGAAGGCGTCCGAGAGAGTTCGGCCGCGCATAAATGCGAGCGGGGCGATCTCGATGATGCGTTTTTCCAGCATCTTCGTTACCTTTTCACTATCGACAAGATCGAAGAGCGCGTCGTAGAGC
>DAIOWA010000571.1:0-2624 GCA_036758705.1 Pyrinomonadaceae bacterium
GGATTGAAGAAGTATCCGGTGAACATTCCAATGATCGGCAACTCACCAATGAGCGAATCGACCACCTTGATCCAGGCATTCTCCTCGTGGATCTCCATCGTAATGGCACCGCTCGGCTCGTAGATCTCGTAATGAGCCTTGAGGATCGACCGCATCCCTTTCCGTTTGATCGAACCTATATGTGTTCCGCGATTGTCGGTGAAGTTATACTTTGCGGAGAAATCGATCAGGCGATCGGCTTTGATATTGTATAGATGCTGGGTCTGCTGTTCATCGGCAAAAACGTTGATATCCTCTTTCAGCTTGAGCAGCTTTTGTTTTACGTAGCCGATCAGTTGTCCGTTTGCATCGCGAATATAGATCTGGCTCGCGAGGGCGATCAGCTTAAATGATAGTTTGAGGGGATAGTTCATAAAATGTACTAGTATCGTCGTGGAACTCGTTGGTTGATCCCGCACGTGATCTCGTAGGAAATAGTGGCGGCGATCGCCGCAAGGTCTTCAGATCGCATCACCTCGCTGCCTGATACACCAATTATCGTAACATCATCGCCAACAGAGGCATTCGGAATATCCGTAACGTCAACGGTGGTCCAGTCCATCGAAACACGTCCGATAACGGGAGCCCGGATACTATTTATCAAGAAATAGCCTTTGTTTGAGAGCGTCCGTGGAAGGCCGTCGTGGTATCCGATCGGCACCGTCGCCACAACGGTGTCCCGCTCAGCGATCCACGTTCGTCCGTATCCAACAGGTTCTCCGACCTTCAATGTCTTCACTTGAGCGATCTTTGATTTGATCGACATAACCGGCACAAGGTCAGGCTGCGGAACGCCAGCGGGAAGAACATCTCCGCCGAGGCCGTATAATAACCCGCCGATCCGGACCGTCTTTGCCCTCGACAGCGGATGAACAATCGCACCGGGAGAATTAGCCATATCTATGTATCTCGGCCGATGCCCATTGGCGAGGAATGTTTCGACTGCCGACTCGAACGCGGTGATCTGATGGTTTGTAAAGTCCGTCGAATCAAGGTCGTCAGCAGCCGCAAAGTGGGTCATCAGGCCTTCGATCTCAAGGTTCTCGATAGTCGAAAGCTCAGCGGCAAACGCTGACACGTCATCGATACGAACCCCAATACGGCCCATTCCCGTGTCGATCTTTACGTGAACCTTTGCAGTTAAGCCCTGTTGTCCTGCAGCTTCGGCGATCGAACGGGCTTGATCGATGCGGAAGATGACCGCGGTCAGGTCGAAGTTTAGTAGAGCGATTTCTTGTCCGGGCCAAAAGCCGCCGAGCACGAGTATCGGTTTTGTGATGCGTGCTTTGCGGAGTTCGACGCCTTCCTCAACCGTCGCAACGGCGAACCAGTCGACACCCTCCGATTCAAGCCTTGCCGCGCACGGAATGGCTCCGTGACCATATGCATCCGCCTTCACGACTGCCATGAACTCCAGGTCATCGCCGACAAATTTCTTAACCGAATGGAAATTGAACGCAAGGCGATCGAGATTGATCTCAGCTACGGTCGGTCTTATTGAGTAAAGGGAACTCATCGAAGAGGTTGAAGTGATCTCTAAACAAATTTCTTGAAGTGAACAAGAACTTTAAGGGTCATTATGCGACCCTTAAAGTGAAATCTAGAGCGGGATGTTGCCGTGTTTCTTCGGCGGATTCGTATCGCGCTTGTTCCGAAGTAGCGACAAAGCCCGAATGAGCTTCGGCCGAGTTTGAGATGGTTCGATCACTTCGTCGATGAATCCACGCTCTGCCGCGACGTATGGGTTGGCGAATTTCTCATTGAACTCATTGACGATCCGTTGCCGTGTTTCCTCTGGGTTCGTCGTATCCAATAGTTCCTTCTTGTAAAGCACGCCAACGGCCCCTTCAGCTCCCATCACGGCGATCTCAGCGGTGGGATAGGCAAAGTTAAGGTCCGTTCGGATATGTTTCGACGCCATCACGCAGTAGGCTCCGCCATAGGCTTTTCTTGTTATGACCGTGATCTTCGGCACAGTAGCCTCGGCGAAGGCGTAGAGCAGCTTTGCTCCGTGGCGAATGATACCGAAATGCTCTTGATTAACGCCCGGCAGGAATCCCGGAACGTCCTCAAACGTGATCAGCGGAATATTAAAGCAGTCACAAAACCTGACGAATCTCGCGGCCTTTACTGATGCGTCAATATCCAGAACGCCAGCGAGAAATGCAGGCTGGTTTGCGACGATACCGACGGATTGGCCGCCGAGCCTTGCGAAACCGATCACGATATTCGGAGCAAAATGCTCCTGAACCTCAAAGAAATATGCATCATCAACTACCGGATGAATGATGTCGCGGATGTCGTAGGGTTGATTGGACGATTCCGGAACCGCCGAATTCAGCTTCTCGTCAATTCGGTCTGATGGGTCTGTTGTCGCGACGAACGGCGGGTCATCCATATTGTTCGACGGCATGAACGAGAGCAGTTCGCGTGTTATCCGCAGAGCGTGCTCGTCGGAATCTGCTGCGAAATGAGCAACCCCGGACTTTGCGTTATGCGTCATCGCACCGCCGAGGTCGTCCTTCGTTACGTCTTCGTGCGTGACTGTCTTGATCACGTCCGGACCGGTGATGAACATATACGAC
>DAIOWA010000572.1:0-2619 GCA_036758705.1 Pyrinomonadaceae bacterium
CTTTCCGATGCTGTCTATTCAGGGGAAGCGTTAGTGAAGCGTGGATTCACTCCCGCGACGCAGCTTCGGGATTCGTTGAGGAATGAGGTGAATGCCTATCTGAGATCTAAACAATGACGATCGGACTCGCAATCTTAGCCTTCTTCCTGACTTTCGGGTGCGTGTGGATCTTCCGCAGGGCCGTGACAGAGAACTCTCGCCTGCTCGATATTCCGAACGAACGAAGTTCGCACACGGTGCCCGTCACGCGCGGTGCGGGAATCGCGATCGTCTTTAGCGTCCTTGCCATCTACCTTGCAGTTCTCGGAACCGCCGCAAACCTCTCGTACATAATTGGAGCGATCGCGATCGCGATCGTGAGTTTCCTGGATGACCTCTTCTCAGTACCACTCTTGATCCGCCTCGCTATTCACATCGCAGCTGCTGTTTTTTTTGTGAATTGTTCCGGTTCCTACGTCGAGTTATCCGCCTGGACTACCGTTAATTTTGGCCTACTTGCGCCGTGGATAACCGTTATCTTCATTGTTTGGATGATCAATGCGTTTAATTTCATGGATGGTATCGACGGTATAGCTGGCGCTCAAGGTTTCGGTGCGGCGCTTGGTTGGACGATCTTGGGAAGCTTGACTGGAAGCATCACCTACTCAACCCTGGGGGCTATCTTGCTGGGGGCATGCTCAGGATTTCTTGTATTTAATTGGCAGCCGGCCAAGGTCTTTATGGGTGACGTTGGAAGCACTTTTCTCGGATTCACCTTTGGCGTATTTCCGTTGATAGATCCGGTCAGCGCGGCGAAGATCGCTCCGTCCGCCCTTACAACAACTATCATTTTCCTTTGGCTGTTCGTTTTCGATACCGCATTCACAAGATTTTGGCAGGTGTTTCGATTAACGGCGTTTTGGCGGCCTCACCGGGAACATCTCTACCAGCAGCTAGTTCATAACGGGGCACCACACGGAAATGTAGCCGCATACTTCGGGATATGCGCGGTCTTTACGGCGATCGCAGTCAACCTTGCCGGGACGAGCGGATGGATTCCGCTGGCCGTACTTCTGGTTTTCGCCCCTGCGGGGCTTGCGGCCTGGGCCTGGAAAAAAAGATTGACGTAAACCAAGACTAGTGTTAGATTTGCAGGATATCGCCTAACTACTGGTAAGATAGTCGCATTGGAATATGGGTTTAGGCGAAATTGTGAGTCGTCCGCTCCACCGCACGCTTATGTGCGCTTACGGAGTTGAAGTCGTGATCGAGGCGGACGATGATGAGATCTTTGAACGTGTTATTGATACTGCTCGTGAGGCACTAGTGGGACGGGTACAGTTTCGTCCGGATGCGGATTCGACTGTAACCGCAAAGTACAGTTTTATTACTGACGATAGCGGCACCATGCAGTTCGACATAGACGGCGTATCGTCCGGCCCGATCGGCGACAGGCCCGTTTTCTTTCGCTTTCTCAACGCTGCTATCCGTGTTCACGTAGCTGGAATGGCGAAGTCCTGGGTTTTTATCCATGCCGGCGTGGTTAAGTGGAAGGGAAGGGCGATCATTATTCCCGGTGAGAGCCACAAGGGAAAAACTACCCTGGTTTCTGAGTTGATCCGCTGCGGCGCAGGATATATGTCGGATGAATACGCCGTTCTTGATGCCGACGGCCTGGTTCATCCTTTCGAGCGTGACCTTGCGGTTCGATATTCGGTGGATCGGCCGGGAGTACCGATTGATCCGGCCGAATTCGGGGGGTTCCGATCCACCGAACCGGTCTATGCGGGAATGCTTCTCTTTACCGGTTACGTGGAAGATGCGCAGTGGCAACCGGTACCGATGTCGCTGGGGAACGCGATATTGGAATCGGTACCCGAGGTTATCCCGATAAGTTTTAACACGGAATTCGTATTAAAGGTCTTGAATACAACATTTAATCGTGCAATAATCGTCAGGTCGGATCGTGGAGAAGCTCGTGACACTGCTCCTAAGATCCTTGAATATTTTGATGAATCGATAATGTCCGGCGAATAAACCGGTCTTAACTGTTTTCATTTTGGAGGAGATAATGAACAACTCGCAATACCCGCTTGCTCGAACCAACGGACTTGTCGTGCAGGAAGTCCCGAACGAGGTTTTGGTTTTCGATATGGAAACCAATGAAGCCCATTGCCTGAACGAAACAGCAGCAATGGTCTGGAAATACTGCGACGGTAAAACGTCGGTGCCGCAAATTGCTGAGATCCTCGGTGAAGGCAAAGATTCTGTTTCGGACGATCTGATCTGGCTTGCGATCGATCAACTCAATGAACACAAGCTTCTTGAAAAGGAAGTCGAGACCAAGTTCGCCGGCCAGTCACGCCGCGAAGTACTGCGTAAGATCGGCCTTGCTTCGATGATCGCTCTGCCGATCATTGCTTCGATGGCCGCTCCTAGAAGCGTAATGGCGGCAACGTCCTGTGCTTGTGTAAGTCCAGGCGCGTGCCTAACTCAAACTAGCTGTCCGAGTACGACTAACTGTAACAGCGGTACTTGTGCACCTTAGTGCGTAGAATTAGATTTTATTAAGATAGCGACCTATACTAAGGTCGCTATTTTCTTTTGTGATGAATCCTGTGCTTGATGAGGCGAAATGGC
>DAIOWA010000573.1:0-2609 GCA_036758705.1 Pyrinomonadaceae bacterium
TTATCCGAAATGATGAAGGCGGGTCCGAATGGGCCCGCCTTCGTTACTTCCCTTGTCCGAATGTTTTTCTGGCCTAACTAGAAGTTCAAACCTTGAGAGTGATCCTACAATTATCTGATCAAGGATTCGGCGGCGGCTTCGCCGGTTTCGATGGCGCCTTCCATAAAGCCTTGCCAGTCGGCGATGTGTTCGCCGGCGAAGAGGACCTTGCCGTGAGGACGTTGGAGGATCGGACGAATGCCAAACCATTGGCCGGGTTTGTAAAGCGCGTAGGCGCCGTCAGTAAACGGATCTCGCTGCCAGGCGTAGGAGATTATCCGTCGAGCCTTCTTTGGAGCGTCGTCGTCGAGCGGTGAGATGTCGTTAGCGACGATCCGCATCCGACGTTCGTCGGACTGAGATGAGAGAACGTCGGCCTTTTCGCCGATCGCGTATGCGGTGAGAATTCCTTCCTTGCCGGGCTGCGACTGCGTGGAGTGAAAATAGTAATGCGACGTCGTGTCGCTGACCATCGAGAAATTCTCTTCCTTCCAGAAGCGGTCGCTGTAGACAACGCTGTTCTTTGAGATACGCGAATAGACGAGCTGCTCGGCCGCATTTCGTTGGACGGCGGGAAGGGGCGGATCGAACTTGATCTTGAGTAGGCTCTGGATCGGGACGGTGCAGATCACCGCGTCGGCGCTCACGACCTTTGGCGGTGTGTAAATATCAGGCTGACTATTGGCCGGAAAGTGGTCAAATTCAATTGTTACCGTTCCGCGCCTTTGGCTGACCTTGTGAACAAAGCAGATGAGCTTCACGTTGTCGAGACCGATCCGCTTCACAAACTCCTCGACGAGCCTAGAATTCCCGCCGGTCATCTTGTAGTCCATCTCGTTCTTCGGGCTGGACTCGGCGTATTCAGCGAGGGCGGCAAAGGCGGAGACGTGGCGGATGGATTCGCCGAAGTCGGTGGAGTCCATGAGATCGCGGAGCCGAAGGTCGTCAGGCGTGAAGCCGATCTTTTCAAGATGATTCCACCAGTCTGTGCGGTCAAGACGTGTCTTCTGTGCGGCGGTCAGTTTCTCGTAACCGCCGATCATCTTGTCGAACGCTTGTTTTGCTTGAGGTGAGAAACTCCATTCGCCGGGACGATACACGCGGCCGTCCCGAAGCAGGAAATCTTCGAACTGATGCTTCTGCAGCGGGATGTTGAAATCTTTGCAAAGTGACTTTAACCGCTCGTGACTCTCGCCGACCCACTCGGCTCCAAGTTCGCAGACCAACTCGGTTTGCTTATCCGTATGCGAGAAAACGCGCCCGCCGATACGGTCGCGGGCTTCGAGAACGGTAACCTGCCAACCGGCGGTTTTGAGTTTATAAGCGGCAGCGAGTCCTGCAAGGCCCGCTCCGATCACGACGCAACTCTTGGCGCGACGCTGCGTGAAGACGTTAGGTGCAAGAGCTCCAACTGTTGCTGTCGCTCCAAGCGTTCTGAGAAATCTTCGCCGATCGATCTTCATATTCTTTTTCATCCTATTCATCTTGTTCCGTGGTTTAAAATTCGAAACCACAGAACAAGATGAATAAGAAGAATAGGATGAACCTATCTTGGTTTGGCCATATTCGCTATTTCACCAGGGTGTATCGGCGAATGTCGGGATCGCACGCAAGAAGTTCGCCTGCTCTTTCTTTGAACGCCGAAATGTGCGGCGATTCGAGATGTGCGTCGAGCGTTTCGTTGCTCTCCCATTCTTCGACGAACGTGAAATCGGTCGGGTCATCGTTGTTCTGCATCAGAACGTAAAGAATGCATCCATCCTCAGCCCGCGTGGGATCGATGAAAGCTTCGAGAACCTTACGCGTCTCTTCGACGGTTTCGGGCTTGGACGTTAGATGTGCGACTACTCGGATCATCGGCATTAAATGATTGTGGTAATTATCTCTTTGATACTTCGCTGCAGCTCTCGGTCGTCGGTGATGGGTGAGCACATGGCGACTTCGGCGGCGTCGACGTGTGCTATGCCTTTGGCGATCATTTGGGCGGCGTAGATCAGCAGACGCGTCGAGACGCCTTCTTCGAGCCCGTGGCCGCGAAGGTTGCGGACCTTGTGGCCGATCTTTACAAGATCAGTCGCCGTCTCGAGATCAATGCCGCCTTCCTTCGCAACGATCTCTGCTTCGGCCTCAGCCTCCGGGTAATCGAATTCCATCGCAACGAAACGCTGACGGGTTGATTGCTTCAGGTCTTTTAATATCGACTGATAGCCGGGGTTGTAAGAGACGACCAACATAAACTCCGGCGGAGCTTCGATGACGGTCCCGCGTTTTTCGATCGGCAGACGGCGGCGATCGTCGGTGAGCGGGTGGATGATCACGACCGTATCTTTGCGGGCTTCGACGACCTCATCGAGATAGCAGATCGCACCGGCTCGGACAGCGGCGGTGAGCGGTCCGTCGTGCCAGACGGTCTCTTCACCTTCGAGCAGGAACCGGCCGACCAGATCGGTCGATGAAAGATCTTCGTGACACGCTACCGTAATGAGCGGCCGGCCCATCTTCCACGCCATGTGCTCGACGAAGCGCGTCTTGCCGCAGCCCGTCGGGCCTTTCAGCATCACGGGCAGCTT
>DAIOWA010000574.1:0-2602 GCA_036758705.1 Pyrinomonadaceae bacterium
ATCTATTAGACATTGTGCTATACTCTGGTCGGAGGTAATTTTATCTGATGATCAATCACTGGACGATCTTTGAAGGAATGCAAAACGGCCGCCGGCGCCAACGGGTGCGGGTTACGCTGAACAAGCACCGGACGATGGTGCTGAATCAGGTCGCGTACAAAGGGATCGGCGAACCAAAGGCCGTGGAACTTATGTTTGACGCAAATCGAAATATGATCGGCCTGCGGCGGTGCGACCCGGCAAAGAAGAACGCCTTTCATATCAGGCCCTCAAAGCAAGGCCGCCACGTCTCCATCGCCCTCGGCGCGTTCCTGACCCATTTTGAGATCAAACCCACGCGAACGGTCCTCTTCGAAGATCCGGCGCTCGACGCCAGCGGCCTGCTCACCCTCGACCTCACCAAAACCACCGCCGTAAGCCGGGGGTCAAGTTAACAAGCTATGCAAATCATCCACCAAGTGGCTGAAATTCAGCCGCGAAGTGGTTAATTTGCATGGTCTTCCCGGACAGGCTCGTACGCAAAGTATTTGCCGAACAACGCCTTTAAGTTACAATCGTCAGACCTGAATTCCCATGACGATCCCCAAGACATTTGACGAGTCATTCGCCCACGTTCGAGATCTCACGGAGCGGTTCAAAGCAAACGAGGCGGTTTACCTTTCGCAGAAGTATATCGAGCAGGAAGTTCGCGATCAGTTTCTGAATCCGTTCTTCGAAGCTCTTGGTTGGGATGTTTATCACAAGGAGCATCCAAACCCGTACGAGCGTGAGGTCAAGATCGAGAAAAGCGTGATGGTCGGTGACCGCGGAAAGCGGGCTGATTATGCGTTCTTCACCAGGCCGAATTTCTTTCAGGCTCGATTCCTTGCCGAGGCTAAGAAGCCCGCACGCAATCTGGAGAATCAGGGCGACTGTTTTCAGGCGATCCGCTATGGGTGGAACTCGAACACTCCGATCGCGGTGCTGACGGATTTTGAACAGTTCCTCGTGCTTGATTCTCGGTCGAAGCCGAGCGTCGATAAATCGCTTCACCTGATCCTCGAAAAATTTCACTACACACAGTTTGCGGACGAGGAAGAGTTTCGGCGGCTTTACTATCTGTTCTCGCGTGAGGCGGTTGCGGACGGTTCGCTTGAGAAATTTGTCACCGGCCTCAGGAAAAGCAAGAAGGCGAAGAAGGAAGGAGCGACGCCCGCTGTCGGGACGGTGCAGATCGAACCGGTCGGCGACACGTTCCTGACGGACCTTGACTGGCACCGCGAGAATCTGGCGAAGGCATTCAAGCGTGCGAACGAGAATCTTGACGGCGAGGAGTTGACCGAGATCACCCAGCGGACATTGGACCGCCTCGTGTTCATACGCTTTCTAGAGGACAAGCTAGTCGAGCCGTCGGACATTATCGACCGGTTCGGGAAGAAATCGGGGAATGCGTGGCGGGATTTCGCGGACGAGATGCCACGGCTTAACGGCATTTACAACGGCATCATTTTTAAGCCGCACGCGATACTTGATTCGCCCGCATTCGAGCCGGACGAGAAGGTCTTTCGATACACGCTCGGGTGGCTGTCGCACCGGAATTCCTCCTACGATTTCAACTCGATCCCGATACACATTCTCGGCAGCATTTACGAACGCTTCCTCGGCAAGACGATCACGGTAACGGACAAGCGCGCAAAGGTCGAAGAAAAGCCGGAGGTCCGGAAGGCGGGCGGCGTTTATTACACACCGGAATACATCGTCAACTACATTGTCGAGAACACGATCGGAAAACTGATTTCGGGCAAAACGCCCGACGAGATCGCGAAGATGCGGTTTGCAGATATCGCCTGCGGGTCTGGATCGTTCCTGTTGGGAATGTTCGATTTCCTGATCAGGTATCACGTCGACTGGTATTCGGGCATAGGCAGAAACCTGAGCGGTAGCGAGGGTGTCTCTTCGCTGGTGGAGAATGCAACACCCTCCCTACCGGTCGGGTTTCCGCCTTTGACGGCAGCGGCTCGGAAGAAACGGAGGGCCGAGGCGTTGAAGGCTGGGTTGGTCCGGGAGGCGGATGGGAATCTTCAGCTTACGCTGGAGCACAAACGCGACATTCTGCTGAACAATATTTACGGCGTAGATCTGGACGCGCAGGCGGTGGAGGTGGCTCAGCTTTCGCTCTATCTGAAACTGCTCGAAGAAGAAACGGCCGCGACCGTTCAGCCGAAACTCGCGGGTTTGCGCGAACAGCTTCTGCCGAGCTTGGGCAAAAACATCGTCCACGGAAACTCGCTGATCGATTACGACATAATGGACGGCCTCGGGTTCGACGCATTTGAACATCGGAAACTATATCCGATGAGTTTTGAGCAGACCTTTCCGAAAGTGTTCGCAGATGGCGGATTTGACGCTATCGTTGGCAATCCGCCGTACGACGTGCTGGAAAAAGATCGCGGAGAAGAAAGCACACCACATTCGGTATTGAGTAGATACGTTCG
Source organism: Pyrinomonadaceae bacterium (assembly GCA_036758705.1). Lineage (GTDB taxonomy): Bacteria > Acidobacteriota > Blastocatellia > Pyrinomonadales > Pyrinomonadaceae > OLB17. The sequence continues at coordinate 2,475 of DAIOWA010000574.1, forward strand.
GCAGAAACCGACGTACTCGGACGCGTTGGGCGGCAAGCTCAATCTGTTTCGCTTTTTCATTGTCCGCAGCACGATGTTGACACGAGAAAACGGCTATACAGGTCTCATTGTTCCGCTCGCTTTAATTG
>DAIOWA010000575.1:0-2558 GCA_036758705.1 Pyrinomonadaceae bacterium
GGACACAATCCGCCATACCTTCTCCGCGGGGGACAAGACGAGCCGATCTTACTGACCGACGGCGGCCCAGTGGTAGGAATGCTGCCGCCGATGCTTGTTAAGTATTCGCAAGGCGAGATTCAGCTGAAGCCGGGCGATCTGATCGTTGGATTCACCGATGGAATTTCGGAAGCTATGAATCCGAAAGATGAAGAATGGGGTGAAGAGGCTTTGCTCGCCAAGTTGCAGACGATCCTCGATAAATCTCCCACCGAGATCCATGACGCATGCGTTGCGGGTGCGGATGCCTTTGCTAATGGCGCGAAGCAGCACGATGATATGACCATGATCGCCGTTCGCGTCCTGTAACCTGCCACCCGCTGTCTCGAATCAATACACAAATCTTTGATCAGTGACCATCCGCGTGGTTTTCTCGCGGGTATTCCCTGTGGCACGCGGGATGCAGTGGCACTATGCGTAGAGTTCGACAGGAAACTCGGAGGCATCTCATGAAACAGACGATAACAGTTGACGGTGAAGACAGGGTCGTCAGGGAAGACACAGCAAAGGCTTTCCGAGGTGTGCACTGGGCATTGTTGAGTATTCTGGCGTTCATTCTTATAGTTCTCGCGCTCTTTCTTGGCGGCGTGATCAAAATGGGGTCGAACGGCGGAGTTGACAGATCGCCGGCGCAGATCGAACGTGAGGCGGGCCGCTAACTAGAGCTTCCAGCAACAACACAATCAAGGGGTATACAAGGGGGAAGACTGGTCGACGGAATCTAAGGGTTCTTGAGACATGCGGGGTGGCTATTCGTAGCCGCCCTTTTTTGTTTCAAAACGGTTCCATCGAGAAGTTTTGTTATGCTGTTAACGTGCTCACTCTCGGAATCGAAAGCTCGTGCGACGAAACAGCGGCGGCAGTAGTGCGGGATGGCAAGGAGATCTTGTCGTCCGTGATCTCGTCTCAGATCGACAGCCATAGGCCGTTCGGAGGAGTCGTGCCTGAACTCGCATCCCGCGAACATCTTGAAAAGATCGAGTTCGTGGTGGATAAGGCGTTGTCGGACTCTGGCGTGAGCATCCGGGATATTGGCGGGATCGCCGTGACGCAGGGACCGGGGTTGATCGGCTCTTTGCTCGTCGGCGTTTGTTACGCCAAGTCGCTCGCTTTTGCGGGTGAGATCCCGCTGGTGGGTGTTAATCATATCGAGGGGCATGTATATTCGGTTGTGTTCGAAAACCCGGCGCTCGAGTATCCGGCGATGGCCCTGATCGTCTCGGGGGGGCATACGAATCTGTTTTGGATCCCGGAAGAAGGGCAATACAAAGTTATTTCGAGGACGCGGGACGATGCTGCCGGGGAAGCTTTCGATAAGGTTGCAAAGATGCTCGGTCTGGGATATCCGGGCGGCCCGGTAGTCGAAAGGATCGCGGCTAATGGTGACCGGAACGCAGTTAGATTTACGAAAGCGAAGATATCAGACGGCAGGCCTGATTTTAGTTTCAGCGGGTTAAAGACCGCCGTATCGCGATATCTCCGCGAGAATGAGATCGTGCCTCTGGCAAATGATGAACCTCCTTCGAAAGCGATCTCGGATCTTGCCGCAAGCTTTCAGCAAGCGGTTGTTAGTGCTCTGGTCGGAACGATGGAAAAGCAAGCAGAAGAACTTCGACCGAATACGCTTATTGTCGCCGGCGGCGTGGCTTGTAATCTTGCCCTGCGCGACGAAGCAGATCACGCCGCTAAGCGCATTGGTATTCCCGTATATTTTCCGTCCAAGCATCTTTCCACCGATAATGCAGCCATGATCGCGGCCGCAGGATATCGCCGGCTGGCACGCGGAGAGTCTTCACCAACTGACATTTCAGCCGATATAACTCTGCGGCTTCAGAATCTGCAGAATGAGGATGATCTGCTTCGAAAGTCGCGGGTTCGGTACAAACTCTGAACTTGTTGCGTCTGCGACCTTGCAACGGCTACAATCGAAAGAGTTTCCTCCAAGATCAACGATTTGTATTCTTTTCGGCTCGAACAGTTCTAAACACAATTAGCGAAGCCGGCCGACAATCAAGTTCGACAGGAGTTTAAGTTCATGACCGATCGTTCGCGGGTAGGGATCCTTCTCACGATGGCCCTTGCACTGTTTGCGGCAAGCGCAAAAGCCCAATTGCCATTTCAATTGCGGGAAAACTTTATCACCGGTTTAAGCTCGCCTGTTTTTATTACGAATGCCGGCGATGGTTCGCGAAGGTTGTTCATCGTCCAGCAAGGAGGGATCATTAAAGTCGTCCAACCCGGCTCCGATTCGCCGACGGTCTACTTGAATATTTCGAATGTTGTGACCAACTCCGGCGGCGAGCGCGGGCTATTGGGGCTCGCGTTTCATCCAAATTTCGAATCCAATCGACGATTTTTCGTCTACTACACTCGTCAATCGGATGGGGCTATTCAAATCGCAGAATATGCGCAAAACGCGGCGAATCCCAATATTGCTGACCCGGCTGCGGTTCGAATCATAATAACCATTGCCCATCCTACTTACACCAATCACAACGGAGGGACGATCGCCTTCGGGC
>DAIOWA010000576.1:0-2553 GCA_036758705.1 Pyrinomonadaceae bacterium
CCAACTTGAGTACAGCCGCGAGGTCGTGGTGCACAAGGGGAGTGCGGTGATCATTCCCGTATTCGACGACGGGACGGTTGCGTTGGTGCGGCAGTATCGGCACCCGGCCGGTGATTACTTGCTGGAGGTGCCGGCAGGGACGCTGAACGAAGGTGAAGATCCGATGATCGGGGCGGTCCGCGAACTCGAGGAAGAGATCGGCGTTCGTGCTGCCCGCGTTCGAAAACTCACTGAATTTTACGTCTCGCCGGGATTTCTAACGGAAAAGATGCACGTCTACCTAGCTACAGAGCTCACAGAGGTCGGACAAAAGTTAGAAGCAGACGAGAACCTGACCATCGAGCGATATTCATTCGACGAACTGCACACGATGATCCGCGACGGACGAATCGTCGATGCTAAGACAATGGTCGGGGTGATGTTAGCTGCTGAGTTGGCAAGAGAGCGGGGGCAAGCTCGCCTTCTTGACTGAGATCGGTTCAACCGATCACTTCACATTGCACGGATGCTGCGGGCTGTCGGCGGGTATGGCGGATGGGTCGAATGACGTGTTCGGTATTGACGAGGATGAGATCTCCCACGGTGAATCCCCTTTTTTGACTGCCTTCAGGAATTCCAAATTCCCTTGACCCGGCACAACCTGCACGCCTGGACGCCAATTTCCCTGCTCAATCGCCACCGCAAAGCTTTGATCCGATGTGAACATCGATTCGATGAACGTTGCGCAATTATAATAGATACGCCGATTGGGGAAGCGGGCCGAATATTTCGCGAGGTGATCATTGACAGCGGCTTCGGCCTCTGGCGGAGCGGAGACTTCGGCCCCGAAAGGGGTGTGAGTTACGTAGGCGGCCCCTAGCAGCACCAGGAGCAATACCACTATTGCAATTCCAACCGAAGCGAACGGAAATGGAGCCGAACCTACGTGAACTCTGCCGTCGTTTTGTGCCATATGGGAGAATGGTAGCATTGATGTCAATCAGTCACGGTCCGCGACGCACATTTCCCCAGACCTCTCTAATGACTTGACCTTGACAAGTCTTTTCGATACTCTGTCAGTTCGCTTTTTGCGAAGAATCGCTATCAGTGTAGGTAGATATGAGTACTTATTTTCCGAGCGGAAAGGGTTTGGCGGACAGCCGCAAATGGTTCGTAGTTGATGCGGACGGCAAAACCGTAGGCCGTTTAGCCACGGAAGTTGCACGGATCATCTCCGGCAAGAACAACCCTGCATGGACGCCCTTTATGGATATGGGCGACCACTGTGTCGTTATCAATGCAAGCAAAGCGATCTTCAAGGGCAGCAAGAATGACCAGAAGATCTATTATCGCCACACGCTTTATCCGGGCGGCCTTCGCGAGACTTCCGTAAAGGAAATGTTCGATAAAAAGCCTGAAAAGGTGATCGAACTCGCGGTCAAAGGAATGTTGCCGAAGACAAAACTCGGCAAAGCGATGGCAAAGAAATTGAAGGTTTACGCCGGAAACGACCACCGTCACACCGCGCAGAAGCCGGAAGCGTTGGAGATTGCAACGAAATAAGTTCAAAGTTTCAGGTTTAAGGTTCAATGCGGAACCGCCTGAAACGTTGAACCTTGAACTTTGAACAATTCAGTTATGGCAGAAATTCAGTATTACGGCACCGGCCGCAGAAAGACCTCGACCGCACGTGTTTATCTTCGCCCCGGAACCGGCGCGATCGTCGTCAACAAGCGTGAGTTCGAGACATATTTTCCGAATCAGGCCCTGCAGATGATCATTCGCCAGCCTTTGAACCTGACGGAAACGACCGGCAAGTTCGACATTCTGGTGAACGTCGACGGCGGCGGTTCCGCCGGTCAGGCAGGTGCGGTTCGCCACGGCATCACGCGTGCGTTGATGGAATACAACGCTGATCTTCGCCCGACCTTGAAAAAGGCCGGCCTGGTCACACGCGATCCGCGGCAGAAAGAGCGTAAGAAATACGGTCAGAAGGGTGCACGAGCACGCTTCCAGTTCTCGAAACGATAGTTCGGTTCAGAGTGCGCGATTTATCGCGTACATTCGTCGCCGAGAGGCAGTACGAGACAAATCGCGCACTCTGAGTTTAATCCATCGCCGAAACTCCTTGGTTTATCAATAAGTTTTCGGCGAGTACAAAAACCAGAAAGTTAGGAGATATAAAGTTTTGGCTACAGTTACGATGAAAGAACTCCTCGAAGCAGGGGTTCACTTTGGTCACCAGGTCCGACGTTGGAACCCGAAGATGAAGGAATACATCTTTGGCGAACGCAACGGCATTTATATTATCGACCTGCAGAAAACGCAGAAGCTTTTCCGCGATTCGCTCGCTTGGGTGCAGGAATCGCTCACCGAGCGTCCGAACCAGAAAGTGCTGTTTGTCGGCACCAAGCGTCAGGCACAGGATGCGATCAAGGAAGAGGCAGAACGCTGCGGACAATATTACGTCAACAATCGATGGCTCGGCGGGCTCCTGACCAACTATCAGACGGTTCAGAAGTCGATCGCTAAGCTGAAAGAGATCGAGAACATGCGTGAAGACGGCCGGTTCGA
>DAIOWA010000577.1:0-2540 GCA_036758705.1 Pyrinomonadaceae bacterium
CGATCTTCGCGTTCGTCGTGATTTCCAGAACCTCTCCGGCAAATCCAAACTCCTATCCATTCTCGTCATTGCGCCAGCGCCAGCGATACTTTCCGCCGACACGCATATCCATCTCGCAGACTGGCATCGACCAACCGGGCGTCCCCGAACACCAGCGACGCATGAGGTCGGGTTCCATATACGCCCGCCACACCAGGTGGACGGGAGCATAGAAACTCCGTGTGACGAGAACCTCGGTATCAGAGGGCAGACTTGCTTCTGCGGGTTTCATTTCTTTCGCTCCTGTTTCTCTTGTCGTTTCAGATCTGCAAGCAGTGTGTCGAGCTGCTCGAACCTGCCTTCCCAGATCTTTCTGTATTGCTCTAGCCACACGTCGATCTCTCTCATTTTCTCGATCTCCAGCGAGTAATAGATCTCGCGTCCGATTGATTCCTGCTTGACCAGCTCGCACTCAGTGAGAATACGAAGGTGCTTCGAGACTGCCTGCCGCGTTGTGTCAAAGTGCGCGGCGATCGCGTTTGGCGTCAGTGCCTGTAAGGCGATCAACGCAATGATGCCTCTCCGTGTCGGGTCTGCAATGGCTTGGAAAATATCTCTTCGCATACGATTATGCAACCGAACGATTGCGAGTATACATGCAACCAAACGGTTTCGCAAGTCTTTTTTCGAGATTCTTAAAATTTACTTAACGAGGCCGTCCCATGCCCATTTCGGAATCGTCATTCCATCGGGGACATCGTCAGCGGAGTGATGATATTGTGCCATTGTCGTGGTGGTTGCCCACGCGAAATAATCGTGAAGTGCAGAGCGCAGCGGGTCCGTCGTGATGCCGACGTCGTCCATTGCCTGATCGAAACATGCGATCGCGCGTTCATCCATCTCAGTGTGGATGCCGTTTCCGCTATGAGTTCTGACAACCGACGATTCATCGCCGTAACGTTCGGAATAATCCGCAGGGCCGCCAAGAGCCTCGATCCAATAGGCTGCGAGTCGTTCGGTGTGGTCAGGCTGAAAACCATGGCTGAATGCGTGACTGACGATCTCGTCTTCCATCTCGCGAGCGTGCCACGCTTCAGCCAATTTCTGAATTCCTTCGCGGCCGCCGGCTGCTTCGTAAAGGTTTTGCATCGTCTAGTCCCAGTCCTTCTTGAGCAACAATTCTTCGATCCGATAAGCGTGCAGCATCTCGTGATTCAGCAGATGCCGGAACATTATAAACACCGAATAATGATCGAACGCCACGTGAACAGCGGTCTTACGCCATTCTTCGGGCGAGAGTTTCAGAAGCCTTTCAACCAGACTCGCGCGCTCGCGAACGTAACGTTCGAGGCTCCCGTCAAGATCGACCTCAAGCATCGCTCCAGCTTCGTCTTCGGCGGAATTCTCGATCGATTTAATGAATGGCTCAGGTTCAGACAAGATCAAATCCAGCCTTTCACGAAATGCGATATCGGACTGCGAGAGGTGCACGGCATGCTCATATGCCGACCACTTCGCAGGGCTCGGTCGACGTCTTAAGATCTCAGTCGGTACCTCGCGGATCAGCGGAATGATCACGCCGGGAGCGCTTTCCAAAGCGGAGATCAGGGTGGCAGTATCGCTCATAACTTTCTATACCGAACGCGTGTCGCGCCCTATTTTCTGTTTTCTCATCACAGCAAGGATCAAAGTGTCGATCTGATGCGGCCCGGCCGGATGAGCGCGCCCTGCCGAGAGCCGACTCCAGAAATGGACGACGGCCGCATCTTCACTAATATAGGCTACATCGACCAACTCGTTGTTCAACGTGGAATCGCCATATATCGTTTCGTGGATGGGGGCGTGCATAGCGACGATCTCAGCAACACCGCGGACAAAACGACCAAAACGATTTACGAACGTAGCATTCTCGGTAAACAAAGAACCGAGTGCGACCATGTCGTGAGCGTTCCACACATCTTGAAAGGCCACGGCTGCATCTTCCGGACCGACTAGCGTCGTCATAGATCGCGAGCTTACTGCAAACGTTTCGTTTTAGCCATGTCTGGCAGTTTCGATGGCGGCGATGTTGATCTTTTTCATCTTCATCGCTGCATCGAAAACTCGTCTGGCAACGGCGGGTTCTCGGATCAGGCGCTCCTTCGCTTAGAGCGATTTACTATCAGCAGATCGTCTTCTTTACCGGATGGATAATTGTCAGCGACGTTTCGCCAAGATCGCAGAGGTTGGCGACATTGGTAAGGGTCGGGCTGTCGGATGCCGCGTGCTAGACTGTCGATGTTGAGCAGGCCGCTATGAATCCTGGACGTGATTACATCCGTGAATATCTGTCGTATCTGCGAGTCGAGAAGGGACTTGCGAGCAACTCGATCGACGCGTATGAGCGCGATCTTGGGAAGCTTAGGGAGTGGACCTCTAAAAACGGCCTCGAGCTGCTTGGTTTGAAACGAAACGACCTCCGCGAATGGCTGATCGACCTGTCCGGGACGATGCTTTCGGAAAACTCTAAGCGGCGTCTTCTCAGTAGTTTACGAGGATTCTATAAGTTTTTGATGTTTGAG
>DAIOWA010000578.1:0-2539 GCA_036758705.1 Pyrinomonadaceae bacterium
TCCCCAATTTCGAAGATATGACCATGTCCGAACTCCGCAAAAGCCGCTTCTGCACCAAGTGCTGGTTCAGAAAGGAAGTCGCTCAAGAGACATACGCTTAGGCTAGTCGCCTATGTTGCTCCCAACCACGGATCTCTTCGTCCAATATTTGAGAAAGGAATTGCGAAAAGCTGTCGGATATCCGTGTAAGTGCGGGCTCTCCTTCCTGAAATCCGAGTACTGGCGGATCTTCCAAATGAGTGTCGCAGTCGAAAAGGTGGAATATGTACCCTTGGTGACTAGAGAAAACAAACATTGAAGGCAGCAGATAGAACGGAAAACCTTCACGCTCAAGTGCTTCCTCGGCCGCAGAACGGTTGTCTAACAGGCGTGGATAGAACATATCGGTGCCTTGCATGAATCGCCCTGCACCGTGTCCCATCTTTCGGAGAAATGCCTCGTATTCAACCGGTAACTTCAAGTCAATTGTGCTTTCAAGACGTTGAATCTCACTTTGCGAACAGCCTGACATAGACCAGTAGGTCGAAAGACCGGAATCCAGAACACGCTTTGCGAATAGATCTATGAAGTTCGCCATAGAATAAAAAAACACGGATCAGCATATTGCCGATCCGTGCTTCTTCGGAATCAGGTGCATGCGGAATTAATCAGCGAGGGCTTTCTCTAACTTCCGGTCCCACAATTTGCGAAGAGCTTTTTTCTCGGCAGCTCCTAAATTATCCAGAAGTCCAAGCTTACGAAGATCGGCTTCAAGCGAACGGCGAAGCTTTTTGGCGGCCTCGGATGGTGCTGGTTCAACCGGGCCAACTATGCGCACGCGACCGAAATACTTTCCACGGACCGCATTACTGAAATCATATTCGGCCCGCATACGTCTAAGCTTGAGCCGCTTCCGCTTTTACGAATCCCAGTACAGTCTTAACTTCTTCCTCGATCCGGTCGCGGAGGTCGGGGTTTTGTTTGAGCATATTCTTCACGTTGTCGCGGCCCTGGCCGAGGCGTTCGCCCTTGTAGGAGAACCACGCGCCGGACTTCTCGACGACGTTATTGTTAGCGGCGAGGTCGATCAGATCGCCTTCGCGTGAGATGCCTTCGCCGTACATAATGTCGAACTCGGTCTCGCGGAACGGCGGCGCGCACTTGTTTTTCACGACCTTTACGCGGGTGCGGTTGCCGACGACTTTATCGCCTTCCTTGATCGCACCGATTCGGCGGATGTCGAGCCGGACGCTGGCGTAGAATTTTAGAGCCTTTCCGCCTGTCGTCGTCTCCGGCGAGCCGAAAAACACGCCGATCTTCTCGCGAAGCTGATTGATAAAGATGAATGTCGTGCGAGAGTTCGCGACGATCGCCGTGAGTTTTCTCAATGCCTGAGACATCAATCGAGCCTGCAAGCCGGGCAGCGAATCGCCCATCTCGCCGTCGAGTTCCGCCCGCGGTACAAGTGCAGCCACCGAGTCGATCACGATCACATCGACGCTGTTCGAACGCACGAGAGTCTCGGCGATCTCAAGCGCCTGCTCACCCGAATCCGGCTGCGAAATGAGCATATCCTCGATGTTCACGCCTAGCTTCTGAGCATAGTCCGGATCCATCGCGTGCTCGGCATCGATGTATGCCGCGATCCCGCCGCCTTTCTGAGCCGACGCAACGACTTGCAACGCGAGGGTCGTTTTACCAGAACTCTCCGGCCCATAGATCTCGATAATGCGGCCGCGGGGCATTCCGCCCACGCCGATCGCCGCGTCAAGGCTCAGGCAGTTCGTCGATATCGAACCCGCTTCTTCATGCGGCCTCTCGCCGAGGCGCATTATTGATCCTTTGCCGAATTTCTTCTCGATCTGAAGCAGGGCTGATTCGATGGCTTTCGATTTGTCGATGCTCATTTAAACGTGTCTCCGTTAGGGAAGTATTTGATCTCGAAACTGACTATACTACAATGTATTGCTCGATGCAAGGTGTTGCATCACTGATACAGAAATAATTCTGCCTGTGCGATTTCGATAAAAGTAAATGAACCGGGAAGAATACTCAAGCCTAGATCGTTGAAATGCGAACTTTTGGCACCCATACAAATTCAACTCTTTGCGTACTTCGCGTCTTTGCGTGAAACTTCCGGGTAAATCACAGAACGAAGAAGTTCCACGCAAAGCCGCAAAGCCGCAAAGATCGCAAAGAGATGTCGCGGTTACTTAAACCGTATTGCAAATAATCGCTATTGGAGTGGTTCACATTTGTCCGCGGTGGGCTATCAACTATAATTGCGTGAACGTATTCGATGATCGGAACCACTCTCGACGACAAATATAGTATTGAAAGCGAGCTCGGACGCGGCGGGATGGGGACTGTGTACCTTGCAACGCACCTCGGAACCGAACGTCCGGTCGCGATCAAGGTGATCTCTCCGCAATTTATGGAGCGGCCGGAGTTTGTCGAGCGATTTCGTCGTGAGGCTCGGGCTGCGGGACGTCTGCGGCATCCGAACGTCGTCGACGTCACGGATTTCGGATTCGCGAATGCCGATCACGGCAGAGTCGCG
>DAIOWA010000579.1:0-2535 GCA_036758705.1 Pyrinomonadaceae bacterium
AAGATCGCGCTCGAATTTTGGGAAGGCGAACTTCAATCGAAGGACAAAAAGGCCAAAGCGGCTCGTGAATATCTCGAACAGCGGGGCATTTCGGAGGAGATCCAGAAACAGTTTCGGATCGGATTCTCACCTGATTCGTGGCAGGCACTTCACGATCACCTGCTCGAAAAGGGCGCGGATGAGAAGATCATCGAGTTGTCCGGACTTGTCTCCGTCAACGAAGAAAAAGACCGTGTTTTTGACCGTTTCCGGGGGCGGATCATGTTCCCGGTGCTCGACGTAAATGGTAACCCTATCGCGTTCGGAGCCCGGGCGATGGGCGACGACCAGCCGAAGTATCTCAACTCACCCGAAACACCTGCTTACGTCAAAGGACAGCATCTTTATGGCCTGTTTCAGTCAAAAGAAGCGATCCGCCAAAAGAAATTTGCGATCCTCGTCGAAGGCTATCTCGACCTGATCGCGCTATATCAATTCGGCATAAACAACGTCGCAGCGAGCCTCGGCACCGCATTCACGCCGGAGCAGTCCAAACTGCTGTCTCGATTCACGAAGAAAGTCGTTATTAACTACGACGGCGATTCGGCGGGTATCAAGGCTGCTAGGCGGGCGATCGACGAACTGCTGCCGCAGGACTTCGAGATCAAGGTGCTTGTTCTCCCGAACGGCCAGGATCCTGATGACTTCATCAGGGCGAATGGAACGGATGGCTACAACGCAGCCCGCGGACAGGCTAAACCCTATCTTTTCTTCACCTTCGACGCGGCAATGACCGGCCGGTCGCTCGCAAATCCGCGTCACAAGGCTGAGGCGATCGAGGATGTCGTTCCTGTGCTGTCGGCGATTCGGAACCCGATCCAAAAGCGTGAAAGCTTTGATCAGGCAATGGATTATTTCCGGATGGACGATACGGGCCTGAAGCGCGACCTTTGGCGGACGGTGAAGAACGGCAGCCAGGCTCCGCCCGACGTGATCAGACGCGAGGTAAAACGGGTCGCCCAAGCCAAGATAACCGTCGCCGAGCAGCATCTGCTCGAATTGCTCGTCCACGACGCCGAATTGCGGGAGATGGTGCTGCCGATCCTCGAAGAAAGTGACTACGAATCTCTCGCCACGGCGGCAATTTTTCGCTCGATCTACGCAATAGATGAAAGAGGCGATGAATTGGATCTCGGCGCATTGCTCGACGCTACCAGTGAGGACGAGGTGGTGGCTGATCTGGTGCCTGTCCTGATGATGGGCGAACCCAAACGTGGCGATGGCGAGGTGCTCGATGCAGTGTTTCACGACGCTGAAAACTGTATTTTGAGCCTCCGATCGATGGCGATCCAGAATCGTATCCAGGAAGTGAGCCAGGAACTTCTTGCGGCCGAGCAATCCGGCAATTCGACGCTCGTGAATTCGCTCGTTCTTGAGCAGTTAGATCTGACAAAAATGAAGCAGACGTTGCTTAGTAAACTTAAAGAAAGCTGATATACTTTACGATTTCGATGCTGCGCCTGGTTTTGGAACAAAAACCTGCATTTTGGCGTATATAAGCATTATAGGAAACAACGATTTACGGGGATTTGCAATCATAATTCCCTACAATTTATGGCTGATTACGACGAAAAAGAAGATCTAATGGATCGACTGCTTGCCCTCGGCAAACGCAAGAAATTCCTTAGCCTTGATGAACTCCACCGCGAGATCCCCGAGAACATGATGTCCGCAGACGATCTTGAGGACGTTCTCGAACGGCTTGAAGGAGCGAATATCTCGGTCGCAGAGACCGATGCCCAACTTCTCGAACGTGCGCAGAATCTTGCGGTAGATGATGGTGAATCTCAGGAGGAAGAGGACGAAGAGGATCTGGATCTCGACCTTTCTGCCGGTACGCTCGACAAATCGAACGATCCGGTACGCCTTTACCTGCGTGAAATGGGTATCGTGCCGCTTTTGACCCGCGAGGGCGAGGTGACGATCGCAAAACGCATCGAACGGGGGCAGATCAAGACACAGAAATCGATCTCGCGCTCACCGATCGCGGTTGAACGGCTCATCAAGATCGGTGAAGACCTCGAACGCGGCAAGGCCAGTATCCGCGAGACAGTCGCATTCTCTGAACAGGCGGAGATCTCGGTTGAGGAAGACAAAGCTGAAGAATATCTTCGCTGGACGATCGAAGGGATTGGCAACATCAAGGGCCTCTACGCCGAGGCATTGAAGGCGTTCAAGGCGTTTGAGAAAGAAGCGATCGTTCAGAAAGGCAAGGGCAAGAATGCCAAGCCGGGCAAGAAGTATCTTCGCCTGAAGCGTGGAGCGGCCCGCGTTCGGCTTGAGATCGCACAGGAGATCAAGAATCTCAATCTGACCGAGCACTCAAAGCAGGTCCTGATCGCATCGATCCGCAAGGTGGTCGAAGACATCAAGCGTGCTGAGGCGACGATCAAGAAGACCAAGGAAAAGATCGATAAGAAACCGGCTGCACCTGAGAAGCGTGAGCTGAACAAGCGGATCGCCGAATCGCAAGCGGCTCTCGCTGAGATCGAGGAA
>DAIOWA010000580.1:0-2535 GCA_036758705.1 Pyrinomonadaceae bacterium
CTTTAGAGCTTTGCGAACTTACTCTCGACGACCAGCGGTGGAGACGAATGCCCCGATTGAAAGAGCTTTGCAGATTAAAAGAAGAAGTCGCCCGAACCTTGGTCGATGAACAACACCCCGACCCTCGCCTGCAGGCTTACTTCGACGGGCATGCCTACGCCGCAAGGCAGAGTAAATGATTATTTCAAGAAGGGTGTTCAGCAATGAGCGGACTTTTTTCGCCGAATATCTGAGAAATGACCGAGCAGAACTTTGAGCCAGTTCACGTTGATCGTCCTCTCACCGAAGAGGAATACATTCTGGCTCACTGGATGTTGACCAATGGTTCGTCGGAAGGCGGAGCGTTTCTCGATCAGCTCGATCGTGCAAGGGTCGTTGAGCATTGCAGTTGCGGTTGCCCGACGATCGGATTTAAGATCGAGGGTTTGCCGGAGGCACCTCCAAGAGTCGGCATTCTAGGGGACTTTCTCTTTGGTGAGGGCGATGAAACGGGGGGAGCGTTTGTCTATGAGTCCGATGGCATTCTCAGCGGCCTGGAAATTTTCGGCTACGGTCATGAAACTCCAGCGAAATTGCCAAGTCCGTCTCAACTGAGGAAATATTAATTCTTGCTATAGACGATCGGCTTCGTAGTCTTCCTTTTCCGTTGTTATCTTTCCGTCGGCGAGGTCGTACCAGCGTTTTAGACCATTGGCCATGGCTACCCAGCCGTTGATGCCGAGGGTTGCGGTAACGTTTTTCTTGATGCGTTTTCGATCGACAAGTCCTTTTTTCCTCAATAAGAAAACCGCATCCTCCTGATCCTTAAATCGTCCGGCTATATACTTAAAAATTACCAGCCATTCCGTGGTAATAATAGGGACGCCGTTTGGCAAGAGATACGCTTCTTCCAGCGCCTTTTCATAGCGGCTCTGGCTTCGTCTCGGCGTACGATCCAGTCGAGAGACACATTCAAACGTCCGACCGGCACCCGATACCGTTCGCCGCCAAAACCCAATTGCCTCTCAGCATGTACAGGCAATGTAGCAGAGACGATCACATCGACGTCGTTTGTCAGTCTGGGCCCATCATAGAAATGCATCGCAATCCCGCCGACCAGAGCGAAACTTATCCCGTTTTTCCTTGCGAGTGTCGCCATCTTCTTTACGGCACGCACCCCAGCTTCTGTTGCGATCATAGGATTCGGATTATTCTTCATATTCCGTTCGATCATTCTAATGATTTTCTGCTGAGTCATCATTTAGTTGGAGTACATCAGAAGCCAGATTTCGGCTTGTACAAAAAGAATCGCCGGCCCGGAGATCCGACCCGGCGATTCAATCAAGGTTAGATCCTGTGCGTCGAGCTTAGTTCGGCCGGACCGTCAGATAAACCGTACCGCCGCGGCGGGCGATTAGCATTAGGACAGGGCGGTCTCCGGCGCGGTCGAGGGCGGCCTGGACATCTTCGACTGACTTCACCGCCGATCGATTGATCTCGAGCACGACATCGCCGCGCGAGATACCGGCCTCGGCAGCCGGCCCGGTCTGGTCAACATCGGTCACGACCAAGCCTTCGCCTTCATTAATGCCTAATTGTTTCGCGACCTGCGGCGTTACCGGCTGCAGACTTAGGCCAAGCTTTCCACCCTGAGGCTGGGCACTCGGTGCGTTCGGGCTGTTGTCATCCGAAGCGGGCGAACTGCTTCCGTCGACGTTGTATTCATCCAAAGTCGCGTTCAACTCGACCGGATTGCCTTCGCGAGTGATCGTTAACTTGATCTCCGATCCCGGCAGGGTTCCCGCGACCTTATTACGAAGTACGTTCGAGTCTTCGATCTTCTCACCGTTGATCGCGGTAATGATATCGCCACGCTTCACGCCGGCCTTTTCAGCTGAGCTTCCGGCACGAACATTACTTACCAGAACTCCGGCGGTATCCTTCAGTTCGAGCGCCTTCGCCGTATCTTCGGAAATATTCTGAATACTGATGCCGAGCATGCCGCGGTGGACCTTGCCGTCCTTCAGAAGCTGTTCCATCACGGTCTTGGCCATGTTCGACGGGATCGAGAAACCGATACCGATATTGCCGCCAGCCGGGCCGCCCGCAAGGATCTGAGAATTGATCCCGATAAGTTCGCCGTTCAGGTTTACCAGAGCTCCGCCCGAGTTGCCGCGGTTGATCGGTGCGTCCGTCTGTAAAAAGTCTTCGAAAGAATCGTTGCTGTTTCCGTAAGCCAAACCCGTTCGACGGCCTTTCGCCGAGATGATGCCCGCCGTCACCGTCTGCCCGATCCCGAGCGGATTGCCGATCGCAAGCACGATATCGCCGACGCGAACCGTGTCCGAATTTCCGAGCGTCAAAAACGGCATATTCTGAGCCTCGATCTTCAGCACCGCGAGGTCGCTCGGCTTGTCGGATCCTATCAGCTTTGCGTCGAACGACTTGTTGTCGGCGAGCATAACGGTGATCTTCTCGGCTCCTTCGACGACGTGATTGTTCGTCAGGATCGTCCCGTCGGCCGAAACGATAACACCGCTGCCCAAGCCGCGCTCG
>DAIOWA010000581.1:0-2530 GCA_036758705.1 Pyrinomonadaceae bacterium
CTTGGAAACTTGCACGAGATTTGACCGAGCCGTGGTTTCACGATAAAAACTTCTTATCGCTTTCCCGATTTCGTTTCGTCACATTTATTGATCGATGCAGACTCTTGACCTGGTCATAATCTTCGGCTACCTGATCGGCATTACCGCGTTCGGCATCTGGTATGCCGGTAAACAGGAGACGACGGAAGAGTATTTCGTCGGCAGCCGCAACGTTCCGTGGTGGGCGATCGCGATGTCGATCGTCGCGACTGAGACGAGCACGATCACGTTCGTGTCGGTTCCGGGTGTAGTTTTCGCAAAGGGCGGCAACTTCGAGTTTCTGCAGCTCGTGTTCGGTTACCTGCTCGGCCGCGTCGTCATCTCGCTTGTCTTTATCCCGCTCTACTTCAAGGGCCAGCTTCAGACGGTTTATCAATTGCTCGGTGATCGTTTCGGCGGACGAGTGAAGATCCTGGCATCGGGCCTTTTCGTGATAATGCGGAACATTGCCGACGGCATCCGGCTGCTGCTCACGGCGATCGTGCTCGCGGCGGTTTACACCGCGTTTCAGCCCGACACCGATCCGGCTTACGTTATCGTTGGGTCGATACTGATCCTCGGGATCGTGATGATCGTCTTTACGTTCTACGGCGGGATGGAAGCGGTCATCTGGATCGAGGTCGTTCAGCTCGTTATTTACATCGGTGGCGCGATCGCCGCAGCAGTCGTGCTGATCCAGAACATAGACGGCGGGCTCGGCGGAGCAATCGACATCGGTCAAGCGTACAACAAATTTCAGCTACTCGACTTCAACTGGGATTTCGCCAAAAGCTACACATTCTGGGGCGGCGTGCTGGGCGGCTGTTTCCTGACGATGTCGACTCACGGCACGGATCAATTTCTGGTGCAGAGATATCTGTGTACGGATAGTTCCAAGGCTGCGATCACGGCTCTGATGGCATCGGGATTGGCGGTGCTGATCCAGTTCATTGGATTTCTTTTTATCGGCGTGCTGTTGTTTGCCTTCTATCAGCCGTATGGGATGGATGGTTATGCAGCGGCGACCGGAGCATTTCCGTTCGCAGGCGCCGACCGGGTTTTTCCGGCATTTATCACCCAGAAAATGCCGACCGGATTGTCGGGCCTCGTCGTAGCTGCGATCTTTGCCGCCGCTCTTTCGTCGTCGCTGAACTCGATCGCCGCGACCGCCGTCAACGATATTTACAAGCCGTTCGCAAAAGATAAGTCTGACAAACAGCTTATGCGGATCGCCGGCGTCCTGACGGTCGTTATCGGCATCGTTCAGATCGCTATTGCCATCAGCCTGAAAGATGCGAACAGCTCAGCCCTCAATCTCGCGCTTGCCGTTGCGTCACTGATCAACGGTCCGATCCTCGGCGTATTTCTGGTCGGAACGTTCCTTAAACGCGCACGGGAGATCCACGCTCTTATCGGAATGATCGTAAGTATCGTGCTGATGACTTACATCATTCTTGCATCCAATGGAATATTGCCAGGCCCGGTGATCGCCTGGCCATGGTATGCGTTGATAGGCAGCCTGGCAACGGTTTTGATCGCATTCGTATCGACATTAGTAATTACAAGTGATGAAGAAGTTTCTCAATAGTCTATTGATCTCGTGCTTGATGGCTAACGTTGGCTCTGCGAGTCTGGTTGCCGAGATAAACCACCCGCTACCGCACGTGGTACTGACATCTCCGCGTCTCAGCGACTCTGCGGTTCAAACGAGATCCGAACGCTTTGAACCGTCGAAGAAATCCTGGGATTTCGCCGCGAAACTGGTCAAGAAGATGACGGTCGATGAGAAGGTCGGCCAGCTTGTCCACATCGGCGTCAACGCGCGATTCGCGAATCAGCAGAGTCCGTTCTTCAAAGATCTGCAGCGGCAGATCGTGGAGAACAAGCTCGGCGGGATCATCTTCTTCGGGGCACCGATCTACGAAACGACACATCTTGCCAACCGAATGCAGGAGGCAGCGAAATATCCACTGCTAATGTCGCTCGACGCTGAGACGGGTATCGGAATGCGGTTTGAGGACGCGACGAATTTCCCTTGGGCGATGGCAATGGCCGCGACCGGCAACCCGGAATTCGCTCGACGAGCGGGCGTCGTCACAGGCCGCGAAGCGCGGGCGATCGGCATTCAGCATGTCTACGCTCCTGTGCTCGACGTCAACAACAACGCCGCGAACCCTGTTATTAACGTCCGCAGCTTTGGCGAAGATCCTGAGGACGTTGCACGTTTCGGGGTGGCGTTTGCCGAGGGCGTTCAATCCCAGAAAGTCATCGCGACCGCCAAGCACTTCCCTGGGCACGGCGACACTGCGATCGATTCGCATCGCGGCCTTCCGATCATCGATCTCCCGCGATCAAGGTTCGATTCGCTCGAACTCGTGCCGTTCAAGCGTGCCGTCGACGCGGGGATCGGCGCGGTAATGGTCGCCCACATCGCTCTGCCGCAGATCGACAACGAACAGATCACGCCGCTCAAGGAGTATAAGGGCGGCGATGCCGAGGCGGGTGCGGACAA
>DAIOWA010000582.1:0-2530 GCA_036758705.1 Pyrinomonadaceae bacterium
GAGCAGATGCGGCAGAAACTCCGGCGATGATGATCGCCAATGCAACGATATATCTTGTTACTTGAGTCATTGTGTAGGTTTCGGTAGAGCGTTGATACGAGCGAGAATATCGGTCGCGAGTTTATGCCCCGGTATGATCTGGAGAGCTTTCGTCATATCGGCGCGAGCGAGTTCGTATCGCTTCGTGTCGAAATAGATCGCCCCGCGCATCAACAACGCTCCAAAGTAGTTCGGGTCGAGAGCGATGGCCTTGTTTATCTCGGCGATGGCCAGATCGTTCTGTTTCTTCTTGTTGTAGGTAATGCCGCGATCGAGAAAAAGCTTCGGCCGTTTCGGGTCGAGCGTTACGGCCTTATCAAGATCTGCCAACGCGAGGTCATACAAAAACTTCGCATTGTAGATCAACGCGCGGTTGTTCCACGATTCAACAAAGGTTGGGTCAAGATTGATCGCCTTATTGATATCTGCCAATGCTGGGTCGTACTTCTTCTGCTTGTAGTAGACAGCACTCCGATTAACGAATGCCTTTGCATAGTTCGGGTTTAACTCGATGGCCTTGTTGTAATCCGCCATCGCCGTATCAAGCAGTTCCTTGTCCGCATACGCGATCCCGCGGTTGTAGTAGAACTGAGAGTCCGTCGGGACAAGCGTGATCCCACGCGTGTAATCCACGATCGCGAGGTCGTGTTGCTTGCTTTTGTTATAGGCGAGCCCGCGTTGAAACAACGCATCGGTGTAGTTCGGCTGAATGATAAGCGACTGTGAATAATCGGCTATTGCCCGCGTGTAGTTTCCGGCGTAGTAAAACGCTTGCCCCCGGTTAAACCAGCCCTGCGGGGCCGTCGGTGAAAGTTTAATGGCCTGGTCGAACTCGGCTATCGCCTGGGTGTATTGCTTGTTCTTGTAAAACGCATTACCTCTTTCAAGATATTGCTGAGCGGTTTGAGCGGCGGCGGCAGTTGTGAGTATGAGGAGAGCTGCCAGAAGAAGGATCGGTCTTTTCATAGAGTGTGGTGCACCTCAAGACCAATCGCAGAAATTCCCGCAAAAAAGGCTCACGAAACTATCTTTTCATTCAAGATATCCCAAACCTTCTTCAAATGCCGCTCTTCAACGCGGATGCTGCCAATCGAGAGCCGCAGAGTAAATATTCCGTTGAGCTTCGTGTGCGAGAGATAAGCTTCGCCTGAGCTATTGATCTCGTTCATTATCCGCTCATTCAGCGCGTCGTGATCCTCGACACCCGCGGGACAGGCTCGAAAGCAAACAAGAGCGAACGGAACGGGAGCGAGCAGCTCAAAGTTTGGCGAATCCTCGACCCACGACGCGAATAGCCTTGCAAGACGGCAATGTTCGCGAATGCGATCGATAAGACCTTCACGTCCGAAATATCTGATAACGAACCACAGCTTCAACGCACGAAATCGGCGGCCCAGCTGGATGCCGTAATCCATCCCATTCTTGACGGTGGATTCGTCGTTGGTCTTGAGATATTCGGCGACGAGCGAGAAGGCCTGCTTCAATTCGTTTAGGTCGCGGCAATAGAGGACCGACAGGTCGAACGGCGTGAACAGCCACTTGTGCGGGTTGGTGACGATCGAATCGGCCCGCTCGCAGCCCTTGAAATAATGCTGCATTTCAGGCAAGATCGCCGCGGAGCCGGCATACGCCGTGTCGACGTGCAGCCAAACGCCGTGCTTCTCGCAGATATCCGCGATCGCATCGACCGGATCGACGCTTGACGACGAGGTTGTGCCGATAGTTGGGATCACGCAGATCGGGACGTAGCCCGTCTCGATATCTTCCTCGATCGCCTCGGCCAACGCTTCGGGGATCATCTCGAATCGATCATTGACCGGGATCTTTCGCAAACTCCGTGTTCCAAGCCCGAGCGTGATACAAGCCTTGTCGATCGACGAATGAACATGCTCGCTTGAATACACACTCATCAGCGGAAGATCGGTTCGTCCGCTCATACCGAGATCTCGGACGCTTAGCCCCGCTCGTTCGCGGGCGGCGGCGATCGCATGCATCGTCGAAACGGACGCAGTGTCGTAGATGATCCCTTCGAAATGATCCGGCAAACCCATCATCTGCCGCAGCCAGTCAAGCACGACATCCTCAAGTTCCGTCGATGCCGGCGACGTTCGCCACAGCATCGCCTTCATATCGAATGCCGCCGCGAACATCTCACCGAACACTCCGACCGACGAGGTCGACGTCGAAAAAAGGCCATGAAAATTTGGGTGATTCCAATGCGTCACCGCCGGGAAAATCAGGTTATCGACATCGCTAAGCACATCAGCGAAATCCTCGCCGACCTCGGGCGGAGAATCAGGCAACGCCCGCTGAAGCGAGCCGGGCTCGATCTGCGACAGCACCGGGAGATCTTCCATCTCCTCAAAATAGTCCGCTAGGCGGTCTACGATCGCGTGCCCGAACTGGCGAAAATCTTCTTTCGGCATATCGCCGAGACTATTTTTTGGCTCTTTCATATTGCGCAAGCCCGCGCGTCAGCAAGGGCGAAACT
>DAIOWA010000583.1:0-2529 GCA_036758705.1 Pyrinomonadaceae bacterium
GCGAACTTTAGTTCGCAAGCCGCGATGAAATTGCGAACTAAAGTTCGCGTTCCAGGTGAGTCCTGCTACAATCTCGCCGATGGAAACGCGGCGACAGTATAAATACTACGATCTTCTGATGGCGGCCTTTGTGGCCGTTTTGCTTTGCTCAAACCTGATCGGTGTCCACAAGGTCTCGTACATCAACCTGCCTTTCTACGGCGAATACATCTACGGAGCCGGCGTTCTCTTCTTCCCGATCAGCTATCTCTTCGGCGACATCCTGACCGAAGTGTATGGCTATGCCCGATCCCGCAAGGTCATCTGGGCCGGATTCGCCGCGCTGATCTTTGCTTCGCTGATGTCCTTTGTCGTCACACAGCTTCCGGCCGCGAAGACGATGACCGCCGAACACCAGGCCGCCGTAAACCTGATCTTCGGCCAGACGCCTCGCATCGTACTTGCATCCCTGCTCGCATTCTGGATCGGCGAGTTCGTCAATTCATTTGTTATCGCAAAAATAAAGGTCTTGATGGCGGGACGTTTTCTGTGGGTCAGGACGATCACATCAACCGTCCTCGGCGAGATCGCCGACTCCGCGATCTTCTATCCGGTCGCATTTTTCGGCACTTGGTCCAACGAACAGCTCATCAGCGTGATGATCGGCAACTACTTTATAAAGGTCCTCTGGGAAGTCGTCGCCACGCCGTTCACCTACCTGATCGTCGGCTTCCTAAAACGCGCCGAACACGAAGACTATTACGACAAAGACACCGACTTTAATCCGTTTAGTTTGGAGACTTAGTAAGGAACATCGCCTATACGATTGATCCACTGATCGGCCGTTTCACAGGCCCAAATTAAGTAGAGTTCCTCGACCGCAGTTCGTTCTGAGACGTTTTGAGCAATGATGATCACACCGGCGCTAGTTCTTCGCTGTAGGAAATTGGCAAAGTGGTGCGGCATAGTTCGACGATCATGCGTCAGAAGGACGCGCCCTTCCGTAGCCGCAACTTCCAATACCTTTGGATCCTGTACGCCTCGCAATCCCGCATCGTCAGCGGTTAAAACGTCGATTCTAGGGTCAAGTCGCCGAAGGCTGTGAACGATTCCAGAATCAAAGTTGGCATCGCAAATGAAGCGGAGAGTCATCTCGCGAGAACGCTCCTAGCCTTCACCAATCGTTTATAAAGCTCAGGATTCTCTTTCCGAAATTGTGCTCGCCGAATCGCCGCTTCCTTTTCAAATTTGATTTCCGATTCGATCAAGTATTTATCGATCTTTGCCTGATTCGCCAAATAGAAAGCAACGGCTCCGTACACCTCTTCTAATGTGAGCACAGGAAAAGACCAGCGGATGGATTCGGGAGATTTACCTTCCCTGAAGGCATATACAACGGAATCGAGCGAGACTCTCGAATCAGCGATGTAATATCCTCCATTCTTTCGTGTGATGTACTCATTTTTCATCACGTCGATTTTAACATACGATTTTCACACTTGATATACTTGTTTCGCCTGCGATGCCGCTGACCCTCGACACTCCAATTCTCGATCTCCACCGCCACGCGATCGCGCATCTTTCGGCGTATATGTCGAAGAAGTTGGCGGCGGCGGTGGCAGCGTTAGCGGAAAAAAGCGACCCGGCAGATGCGACGGTAGAGGACCTTCTTAACTACTTCCCGATGCGTTACGAAGATCGGTCGAGCTTCCTTCAGATCGACCAGCTCTACGACGGCATCGAGGCGACGGTTGAGCTCTACACAGGCGTGAGCGGAGGCTATCGTGTTGGCCGCAACCGCGATCTCAAAAAGCCCGCACTCTACATCTTCGAAGTTTCCGGCAGCAATCTCCAACGCACGCAAAAGCCGGTCGTAGTCTTCTGGTTCATCTCGGGCAAGGGGGCGACGCAGACGATCGAGTACTACGCAAAACGGTTCGCTCGCGGCACTCGGTTCGCGGCGTTCGGCAAATGGGAATGGGACGCCCGCCGTCGAACTTTCGTCCTCAAACTCGCCAAACCCGACGAACTCGAAGTTCTCCCGGCAGAGGAGCCTGAGTTGATCCGTGAAGCGGGTGGCGAGGAGGACCTTGACGAGGATCTCGGCAGTCCTGAGTTCGACCAGGTTCATACCGCCCGCCGCGTGCCGGTCTATCGCAAGCTCGGACAATTTCAGACGAAACGCCTCCGCGAGATCATCTTCGACGTGCTCCGCAATCTCGATGATGCATCTGTAAAAGAAAGCCTTCCCGCGAACGTCGTCGCGAGCAACAGCCTTCTCAGCTACGCCGAATCTCTCAGACAGATCCACTTCCCTCCCGACGATTCGTCGATCGCGGATTACGAAACCTTCCGCAGTCCGGCGCACAAGCGGCTCATCTTCGAAGAATTCTTCTGGCTCTCGTTCGCACTACAACTCAAACGCGGTGAGCGGCGCGAAGAGCCGAAGGGAACGGTGATCGAGATCCCCGAAACGACAAAAACGAGAATGGCAGATCTGCTGCCGTTCACTCTCACCGAAGCCCAGCGACGTGTCATCAAACATGTCTT
>DAIOWA010000584.1:0-2529 GCA_036758705.1 Pyrinomonadaceae bacterium
TGTTGTCCGAGACCGTCTTCATATCGATCTGCGGCGACAGCCACAGGCCTAGGGCACGCAGGAAGATCGTCGCGATGATCTTTCGCTTGCCGAGGCGGGCGTGAAGAATTCCCTTCTGGTCGTATTCGAATTCGACCCACGAACCGCGGTAAGGAATGATCTTCGCGAGATACTCGTCGCGATCTCCCTTGAAGAACACGCCCGGCGAACGGTGGAGCTGCGATACGATCACGCGCTCGGTTCCGTTGATGATGAACGTACCGTTGTCGGTCATCAGCGGGATCTCGCCAAAGAATACGTCTTCTTCCTTGATGTCGCGGATGGTCGATACACCGGTCTCGGCATCCTTATCGAACACCGTCAGACGGATCTTCACCTTGAGCGGGACGCTGTACGACATTCCGCGTTCCTGACACTCTTTCTGATCGTGCTTGTGCTTCAAGCCCACCGGCTCACCACAGTTCGGGCAAAGCTTCGGCCGGACCGCGTTAAAGGTTCCGCAGTGGTTACAAAGAACTTCAGCCGGATTGAACGGATCGACCTTGATCTTGGAACCGCAGTTCTTACAATTCGCACGGAGATGCTCGAGGCCCTCGAGGTTTCCGCATTTACACTGCCAGTTGCCGATCTGATATTCGACGAACTCAAGCGTAGCCGTCTCACGAAAGTCCGATACAGGAAATATGGAACCGAAGACCGACTGAAGCCCGATCGTGTCGCGTTCTTCCGGAATAAGGTCCATCTGAAGAAAGCGGTTGTACGATTCACGCTGGACCTCGATCAGGTTAGGGATCTGTGCCGTCGTATAAATTTTTGAAAAATCCACGCGCTCGGGTGATTGGCTGGTGCGCTTGCCGATCCCGACCGTATTGTTTTGAAGCGGATTGTTGATCATATTTGTTTGAATGCCCTATGAATGGCGCGTGCTAAATGCCTATTGCTTTCTCCGCCGAGAGTTGCTAGGATGCCCCTGTCAAAGTGCCTTCCCTGTGGAAGGTCTTAATGGAAGAGACGGCAAAACCGGCCGAGGGCAAACTATGCCCTGACCGCTTTCTTTGCAGTTTTACTTGCCGATCAAATTGTTTGAGAGTGTCGAAAGTGACACCAACTCTCCGTTCTTCCCCGTGAAATCCGCCGCCGCAAACGTCCTGCTTCCAACACTTTAGCAGCTTCGTGACCCCATCGATCACGGATGCGGGCAAATTTCGTTCCGTTAGCCTATCACTGAGTGTAACAGCGACTGTTACTAATTGCAAATGTTGCAGAAGCCCTCGCCGACGCGCGGGCTTCTGCAAGCCGGATGCTATTTCACTTCGACAGTAGCGCCTGCTTCGGTCAACTTGGCCTTGATCTCTTCGGCTTCGTCCTTCGAAACGCCTTCCTTCAGCGGTTTCGGAGCACCGTCGACCAGGTCCTTCGCTTCCTTGAGGCCGAGGCCTGCAACGATCTCGCGGACAACCTTGATCACCGCGATCTTGTTGCCGCCGGCTGCTGTGAGGACTACGTCAAACGAATCCTTCTCTTCAGCAGCGGCTGCACCACCGTCACCTGCACCAGCCGCTGCAACCATTACGGGTGCAGCTGCCGCAGCGGCAGAAACGCCAAATACTTCTTCAAGTTCCTTGACCAACTCAGACGCTTCGAGAAGGGTCATTCCCTTCAAAAATTCAACTACTTCATCTTTCGTGATTGCCATGACTTTATCTATCTCCTAACTAGGGTTCTGTGTTTAGTTCAGAGTGCGGACTTTAGCCCGTGCTTACGCGATAAATCGCGCACTCTAAACGGTTTAGTTGTCAGCCGCTAGAACCCACGGGATCATCGGGAACGGGTTGCATCTCCTTTCCTGAAGATCCGAGCAGCACAGGTAACCTGACAATCACCCGGCTCGTTTTCCTTGAGTACGGCTTTTCGGTTCAGAGTGCGCGATCTATCGCGTAGCTTTTTCGGATACGCGAAAGATCGCGCACTCTGAACTAAAACTTATTCAGCTTTCTCTTCGCCTTCGGCAGCCGGAGCTTCCTCAGCCGGGGCAGCTTCTGCTTCAGCGGCCGGGGCTTCCGGAGCCGCAGCTTCGACAGCCGGAGCTTCTTCCGCCGGAGCGGCTTCGGCCTCAACAGCCGGAGCAGCCTCTTCAACCTTGGCTTCTGCCGCCGGAGCGGATCCAGCCGGAGCCTTTTCGCCGATCTGTTTGATCACAACGGCCAGGTCACGCGGCACCGCGTTGATGACCGTGACGATACGTTGAGCCTGTGCGTTGAGAACGAACAGAAGCTTCGAGATAAGCTCTTCCTTCGAAGGCAGGCTTGCGATCGTCGTCAACTGCTGAAGATCGACAAGCTTTCCGTCGACCACGCCACTCTTGAAAGTGTAGTGATCGGCGTTGTCCTTCATAAACTTCGAGACCGCCTTGGAAAGAACGACGGGGTCGCCGTCGGTCCACGCGATCGCGGTCACGCCCTTGAAAGACTCGGTCGACTGTTCAAAGTCAGTTCCTTTGACGGCGATCCGAGCGAGTGTGTTCTTAAC
>DAIOWA010000585.1:0-2528 GCA_036758705.1 Pyrinomonadaceae bacterium
CGGCGGATATCTCCGTGTCCGGCGAGCCCGATTCGACCGTTGCCGAGGTCAATTCAGCGAGTTCACTAAGTTTCATATCGATTACCTTGAAAGAGATGCGTCGGTGTGTAAAACTAATTTTTACCAGACAATTTTCCCCTATCAAAGTCCCCCAAAACTTTGTTGCCCACAAACCTTGGATACTCCGATACCACCTTTAGGAGCGAATGACTACGTATGACTGAAACACCCCTCAGCCCGACCCCGAAGTACAGGACCACGGAAGATTACCTTATGGCAGAAAGACAGAGCCCGGCAAAGAACGAATTCCTCAACGGCCGAGTAATAGGGCGGTCGGGTTCGAACCGCTGGCACAACCTTATTGTTTCGAACGCGGCAGTTGCGATCGGCAGCCGCATTCACGGAGCGAAGAGCGACCTCTATATCGGCAATATGCGTGTGAAATTGCGGAACAATTTCATTTGCTATCCGGATATGGTCGTCGTAAACGGCGAACCGGCATTCGGTGATCAGAACGGCGATCTGCTGCTGAATCCGACGGTCGTGTTGGAGATCATTTCGCACGCTACCAACACGCTCGATAAGACCCAGAAGCTCGAAGCGTTTCTCGCAATGGAAAGTATTCGCGAATGTATTCTCGTAAAAGAGGATGAAATGCGGATCGAACATTACGCCAAGCAGAACGCAAAGCAGTGGATCTACAAGATCTACAACGAACGCGACGACGTGATGTCGATGGAGTCGATCAACTGCAAAGTGTCGCTCTCCGAGATATACGCCCAGATCAAGTTCGGCCACGCTCCTTTGAGCTCCGCGGCGGTGAATTGACCGCGATCACTCGCGCTGCGGCACTGCATACGATGTCTGGCGGCGAGAGAGTGAACGCGATGAATCGCGCACTCTGAACTGGTTCATTTGATTCCTTATCGGCAAAACTGTAACGTTTTGAGCCGTGGCATTGGTTCGATTCGACAGGTGGAGCCGGGGCGTGCGGAGCGTGATCGCGGCGGCGACGGTGTTTATCGTGACCATTGCATTTATGCCGTTTGGCACGTTCATGACGCCGACGGAGGTCGCGTTGACGCTGCTGTTGGTGGTGCTGTTTTCTTCGACACTGTTCGGGAGTACGGCGGGGCTGGCGGCTTCCGCGGCGGCGATCGCCTGTTTTAACTTCTTTTTCCTCCCGCCCATTTTTACCTTTACCATCTCAGACCCTCAGAACCTTGTCGCGTTTGCGACGTTTGTGATAACGGCGCTGATATCGGGGCAGTTGTCGGGCTATGCCCGGCGGCGTGCGGAAGAGAGCGAGGCTCGGCAGCGTGAGATCGAGCGGCTGTATGAAGAGCTTCAGGCGGCATTCGAACAAGCAAGCGAGGCCGAGGCATTGCGAAAGAGCGAGAAGCTGAAGTCAGCGTTGCTGGATGCGGTGACCCACGATCTGCGGACGCCGCTGACGTCGATCAAGGCTTCGGTGACGACGCTGCTTGAGGATTCGAAAGAGGATCTGCTCGACGCCGAATCGCAGCAGGAGTTTCTGGAAATCATCGACGAAGAGACCGACCGGCTGAACGAGTTTATCGAGGGAATGGTCGGGATCGCGAAGATCGAGGCGAACGCGATGTCGCTGCATAAGCGCTCGGCGTCGGTCGAGGAGATCGTCGGGAATGCGGTCGAGCGAGCCAAGCGTGTGACCGGCCGGCATACGGTTTCTGTGTCGCTGCAGCTGGACTTGCCGAACGTCTACGCGGACGCGGCGTCGATCGCCGAGGTCGTGTTTACGCTGATCGACAATGCGGCGAAGTATTCGAATGCTGGAACGGCGATATCTATATCCGCCATCGGTGTCGAGGACCACGTCGATCTGATCGTGCAGGATCAGGGAAAGGGGATCGATCCGTCGATGCGTACGCGAGTCTTCGACAAGTTCTTTCGGTCGGACGAGCAGGACATTCACAAGACGGGAAGCGGGCTTGGTTTGGGATTGGCGATCGCGAAAGGAATCGTCGAATCGCAAGGCGGGTCGATCAGGATCGAGGACGGTGAGGCGGAGTTTGTGACGAAGTTTGTGGTCAGTCTGCCGGTAGCGGACCGGTTTTGAGAAGGCGGCGGCGTCGGGCAGAAACGCGAGTGTTAACGAGCGTGGCGATCGGGCGTGCGGTGTGGGTCAATAGAGATGGTTGAACAGTTTGGAGAAGATTGGGATTATGCGGACTATCCCCTCGCGTATCTCATAACGATCAGAAACTACGGTACGTGGCTGCACGGCGATGAACGAGGTTCCGTCGATCAGCACTCGCGTTTCAATCGTTATAGAAAAACGCGACGTAGTCCGGACCCCGGCTTGGAGCGTCGCATGCGGGAATATCTGGCCGAAACGCCTTTCACGATTAATCCTCAACAGAGACAGACGGTAGCGGCAGCGATCAAAGAAACCTGTGCTTATCGAGAGTACGATCTATTCGCACTCAACCCACGACCGACGCATACTCACGTCGTCGTAGCCGCCAAGGTTAAGCCCGAACTTATCG
>DAIOWA010000586.1:0-2523 GCA_036758705.1 Pyrinomonadaceae bacterium
CGTTTACGATCCGGCTTCGGCCCGGATCGCGGCCGAAGCCGTTCTCTCGATGACTAAGAAGATCCTCGACCTAAAGGTCCCGGACGGCAGTGATGCCAAGGCAACCGCCAATTACCACAACACGTTGACCCGCTACATTCTCGTCAAGGAAGAGCAGGCACGGGTCGCAAAGGACGAGCTATTGATCCTTTGGACCGATTACTTCAAACCGGTTCATCTGGAAACGTATCCGGATCTTCACGATACCTTCTGGAAAGCCGCAAAGCTTTGCTCGGCATGCAAGGTCGAGGTCAGCCTTGAGCACGCTCAGGAATTGATGGACGCGATCAAGGCCATACACGATATCTACTGGGGCAGCAAAGGCAAAGAAGTCGCCTGGTACACGGCGGCCTAGGTTTGACGATCTCATGGGCGGCCATTTATCGGCCGCCCTTTGCATTATGAATGCAGTCCTTCCAACCGCACGGCTGCTTGACCGGGTCCGGCTTGCCTTTGGCCGGTTACTCGGCCTGCAGATCGAAGGCGATTCGATGATCCCCATACTTCGCTCAGGAGATCGTGTGCTCGTCGATCCACGCTCCACACAGGAACCAGGCGATGTCGTGGTCGCTCGCCATCCTTACAAGTCCAGTATTCGTATCGTAAAACGCCTGATCTCGATTGAACCCGATGGCCGTGTTTATCTCGCCGGCGATAACCCGAACGAAAGTACGGACAGCCGCACCTTCGGCTCCGTTTCCCAGAGCGACCTGCTTGGAAAGGTCATTGCCCGCCTCAAATAACCTTCTTGACACTTGATGCAGTGATGCACTAGCATCGGATGTATGCGCACCACGTTGGATATTGAAGAAGACGTATTGCTAGCCGTTAAGGAACTCGCACGTCGCGAAAACACCACCGCAGGAAAGGTCGTATCCCGTCTTATACGAAAGGAACTGGCCGGTGACGCTAAACGGCCTAGAAAGCTTGAGTACAAGAATGGAATTCCTTTGCTTCCCCGACGTGGCGTAATAGTAACCAACGAGATGATCGACAAGATAAGGGAAGAGGAAGGTATCTAACAATTTGCGTTCCCTATTTGATGTAAATGTGTTGATCGCTCTGCTCGACCCGCAGCATTCCTTTCATTCGCTGGCTCATAGCTTTTGGAAAGAATCGAAGTCTAAATCATGGGCTTCATGCCCCTTGGTCGAGAATGGCGTGATCAGGATACTATCCGGTGCAAGCTATCCGGGATCATCCGCATATTCGATAGGCCATGTTTTCAACCTGCTTCGAACTTTGATCGACAATTCTGACCACGAGTTCTGGGCTGATAGTATTTCACTTCTGGATAAGACCCATTTCGACGCAAAACGGATCCTTGGGCCAAAACAACTAACTGACGTATATCTGCTCGGCCTCGCCGCATCAAGGGGCGGACAACTGGTTACATTCGACCGGAAGATCACGCCAGTTGCAGTTCATGCCGCAAGCGAAGGACATCTCTTCGTTATAGCGTGATCACGATCGCCAAGGCTCCCGTTCCGACTTAATACTTCGGCACGCTCGGATCTACTTCATCCGACCACGCCCCAATGCCGCCTTTGAGATTGATCAACCGGCCTTCAAATCCAGCATCCTTCAGATACTGGATCGCCTTTGCACTTCGAACGCCGCCTTTGCATTGAACCACCGTCGTCTTCGGCCCTTTGATCTCGCAGATGCGATTTACGACTTCGCCAAGCGGGACCAGCTTCGCGGTCGGAATGCGTGCGATCTCGAATTCGTGCGGTTCGCGAACGTCGATCAGTTGGAAGTCGGCTCCGCTGTCGAACAGAGCTTTCAGTTCGGTCGCCGTGATCTCTTCGAGGTCGGGTTTCGCTTCGACAGGAGCTTTCAGTCCGCAGAACTGTTCGTAATCGATGAGTTCCTTAATGGTCGGGTTGTCGCCGCAGAGCGGGCACTCCGGGTTTTTTTGAAGCTTGAGCTGGCGGAACGTCATCTTCCAAGCATCGAACAGCAGCAGCCGATTTAGAAGAATTCCCTCGGCTCCGAGGATCACCTTGAGAACTTCATTGGCCTGAATGGTGCCGACGATCCCCGGCAATACTCCGAGCACGCCGCCCTCTGCGCAGGAAGGGACTAGTCCGGGCGGCGGCGGCTCGGGATAAAGGCAGCGGTAACATGCGCCTTTCTCTGCCCAGAAAACGCTCGCTTGCCCTTCGAACCTGAAAATTGAACCGTAAACATTCGGCTTGCCTGTCAGCACGCTCGCGTCGTTTACGAGATAACGCGTCGGGAAATTATCAGTGCCGTCGACGATCACGTCGAAGTCTTTGAACAGTTCAAGAGCGTTCTCGCTCGTCAGACGCGTCTCAAACGCCTCGACCTTCGTGTGCGGATTGATGTCCTGCAGACGGTCGCGTGCTGATTCGATCTTTGATCGACCGACGTCCTTCGTACCGTGGATGATCTGGCGTTGGAGGTTTGATGTATCGACAACATCAAAATCAACGACACCGATCGTTCCGACACCTGCCG
>DAIOWA010000587.1:0-2511 GCA_036758705.1 Pyrinomonadaceae bacterium
CGACTCTTACCTCGCAGGCGGAATTTTAGGTTCTCGGATCGAAGGATGGATATTTCGGCGCCGAATGGGGTATTACGTCCGATTATGTCGTTCCCGGCGACTATGATGGCGATGGCAAGACTGACTTCGCCGTCGTCCGCGAAGGTGCGTCGCCTACGTCTGAGCTAACTTGGTGGATACTCCGCAGTGACGGCCTCGGCGTAATGACCAAGGAATTTGGTTTGACCGGCGATGACTATTTGGTGCAAGGTGACTATGACGGAGACGGCAGGACGGAGATCGCAGCCTGGCGGAAAAGCATCGGCACGTTCTTCACATATAACCTAACTACGCAAGCTACTACGCAAACGCAGTGGGGAACGGCTGGGGACTTTCCGGTTGCGGCGTACGATAACCACTAAAGTTCAGCTAGATAATTTTTTCGAATATGGACCGAAGGCATTAACCGCCTTCGGTCTTTCTGCTTTAGAATTGCTTTGGTGAATACATCAACCGGCCAATTTGATTTTGCGGGCAAGCGAGTAGTGATCGTCGGCGACCTTGTCGCGGATCAATTTCTGAAGGGCACGATATCCAGGGTCTCGAGAGAGGCTCCGGTTTTTATCGTTCGGCACGACGAGACGGAGACCCGACCCGGTGCGGCGGCAAATACCGCGGCCAACATTGCTTCGCTGGGTGGCGGAGCTGTATTGATCGGAACTGTCGGTGACGACGAGAACGCCGAACTGCTGCTGAAGTCCCTCGAACCGATCGTCGCAAATGATTCAATCATCCGCGTTACTGGCTCGCCCACCACAACCAAGGTCCGCGTTCTCGCAGGCCAGCATTACGCCGCACGGCAGCAGATGATCCGCATCGACTACGAAGGATCGAAGGATGTCAGCATTCATCTCCGGGCAAGGCTTGCCGAACTCTTCTTGAAACAAGCTGAAACAGCAGATGCGATCGTTGTTTCCGATTATGGTTACGGCATCGTCACGCCCGAACTCTTCGAGCAGGCTCGTTCCATTACATCCTCGCGTAAGATCCCTTTGATCGTCGACTCGCGATTTCGCCTCGGCGAATTTTCCGGCGCAACGAGCGCCACTCCAAATCAGGACGAAGTCGAGCAGATCCTTGGCGGCGGATTCAATGACGCCGATTGCGAGCGGCTTCGCGAAACACTTGGTCTGGAAGCTCTGCTTGTAACGCGCGGAAACAAAGGAATGCTGCTGATCGAGGCTGGCAAGCCTCCGGTATCGATCAATGCGGTTGGATCGGGCGAGCCGATCGACGTCACTGGAGCCGGCGATACGGTGATCGCAGCTTACGCACTCGGGCTCGCCGCCGGCCTGAGCTTTGCCGAGGCCGCACGGATCGCAAATCATGCCGGAAGCATTGTGGTAATGAAGAAAGGAACCGCCATCGTTACCGCCGAAGAACTTGCCCGTTCGCTCCGGGAACATTCACAGACGCCGCAAGCCGCACCCGCAAATTGATGCAGCGAAAGCCCGCAAAAATTCTCGACCGCGAAGGTCTTGCTGCAAAGGCCGCCGACTTGCGTGAACACGGTGCGAAGATCGTGCTGGCAAATGGCTGTTTCGACCTGTTCCACGTCGGGCATCTACGCTACCTCGAAGGGGCGGCCGATCTCGCGGACGTACTGATCGTCGGTATCAATTCGGACGAGCAGGCAAGGAAACTCAAGGGTGAGGGACGTCCGCACACGCCGCAGGACGAACGTGCCGAGATCGTGGCGGGAGTTCGGTGCGTTGATCTTGTAACGATCTTTGATGAGCCGACGGTTGAGGAACTCCTCCTCGCGATAAAGCCGGACTTTCATGCCAAGGGAACCGACTACACGACCGAGACAGTCCCCGAGCGTGAGATCGTCCGCTCGTACGGCGGGACTGTCGCGATCGTCGGCGACCCCAAAGATCATTCATCCACCGAGATCATCGAGCGGCTTTCGAAAGCTTGAAATGTGGGAGTCTAAGACCAAGAACGACCTGATGATCGAGGTCTGGGAAAAGCTCGATTGCGAGAGCATCGGCTCCGCCGAGATCGAGGCGATCGAAGAGGTCGTCCGCGACGTGCTGGGTGAATCCGCCGTCGAATCGCCAATGAAGATCGCGCGGCTGCTTGCCGACGAAGGTGCGGAACTTCGCCATTCTGAGATCATGGAACTCCACGTTCTCCGATTCGAAGCCAAGCCCTACTCCGCCGAGTTTCGCAACATTCTCAAGTTAGGATCGTTTCGACAGGCGCTCGCGAGCATCCGCAATCTCGATAATCTCAGGAAAAAGTTCGCGGCCGAAGGCGACAAGAACGGCCTCCGCGTTATCCGCGAACGCGTAATCGAAGCGAAGAAAAAATTAACGGCCACCGACGAAGAAACCGAGATCTCGGAATGGCTGACCGTCTGGCTCCAAACCCCCGACGCCTTCGAAACCTGGGTTGCTCTGCGCCAGCGTTCGGCGGACTTTCAAAGTAGATTTGGTGGATGAGTCTTATCCCCAGTGGTTAGTGGAT
>DAIOWA010000588.1:0-2505 GCA_036758705.1 Pyrinomonadaceae bacterium
CTTTCCATCATCCAGTTTCTCTTCAAACACGAGAAGCAAACCGGCGTAAAGATCGATCGCAGCTACGCGACAGCGCTGATGCTGATCACGTCGTTCGCCGCGTCGATCGGTGGGCTGGCGACTCCGATCGGAACGCCGCCGAATGTGATCGGCCTTGGGTTTATTCGCAATCTGCTCGGTGCGGAAATACCATTCTTTAGCTGGATGCTGATCGGTGTGCCGGTCGTGATCGTCCTGTACATCTTCCTTTACCTGTATCTCAACTACCTCGCTCCGGCCGGTGTGAAGGAGATCCCCGGAAGCGCCGAGATGATCGCCCGTGAACGAAACGAGCTTGGCGGATGGACGCGTGCGCAGAAATCGACGGTCATCGCATTCGGAACAGCGGTTTTCCTTTGGGTCTTCGCGGGCGTTGTCGCTCTCGTTGCCGGCGATACGAGCCCGATCTACAAGACGATATCGAGCCGGGTTCCCGAGGCTGTAGGAGCGCTTGCGGGAGCGATGCTTCTGTTTCTGCTGCCGGGAAATGCGAAGGGCGAAAAGGCGATCACTTGGTCCGAGGCTCAGAAGATCGACTGGGGCGTGGTGCTGCTTTATGGCGGCGGCTTCGCTCTCGGCGTGCTGTCGTTTCAAACCGGGCTTGCCGAAAGTATTGGTAAAAATCTGACGATGCTGCTGCCGTTGAGCGGCGAATTCGGCCTGCTGGTCGCGTCGGTGATCGTTGCGATCCTGCTCAGCGAAACGACCTCGAACACCGCCTCCGCCAACATGGTCGTTCCCGTCGTGATCGCGATCGCTCAGGCCCAGGGCATCAACCCCTTCATACCCGCCCTGGGCGCAACCATGGCCTCAAGCCTCGGCTTCATGCTTCCCGTCTCAACGCCCTGTAACGCGATCGTCTACGGATCGGGCTACATCCCGCTAATGAAAATGGTCCGCTACGGCATCCTCCTCGACATCTTCGGAGCAATAGTGATCATCGCTCTAGTCTCAATGATCGGGCCGCTTATTCGTTAGGTAGAAAGCAAACTAAAGCCGATAGTCTTTGGGACGAACTATCCACACCGCAGCACCTGCTAGCGCTCGAGCTTTGGCTTTGCGACTTAACGACATTGCTCCTGGATCGTCACAGAGAACGCGATGAGAAGGATCCTCAACTTCCGGTGTTGTGGCAACAATCAGTCCTTGCGAACGAGAAAATCCGGCCGTAATTGAAACGAGGCCGTAATCCGGAAATCCATCAAGAGCCTCTTCGGGCGTTTTTTCCACGGCTCGGAAAACCGAAACCTCTCGAGTATGGTTATCAAGAAATGCAACGGATGACGGCCTGAAGTCTCCGGCGGCCAGCCTTTTTAGGTCTACCCATTGAGGTTGATTCCAGATGCGTCGCAAGAGATCCTCCTCGTCTGCAACGCTCTTATCATCAGTTCGTGGAAGCATGCACTAACATCAACTCATCAACGCTCTCTTTCTGTTCGGCGAACCACCTGGCCAAGCAGCTAAACTGTCCAATTGACTCGGGTTGTGAAATCCGTCCTTCCAACATCTTGCCGTTTCGGTCAACAACAAGAAACTCAACCGTCTTGTCCGGTCGGACCTCAACCTCAAGTTCGCACCTTTCGTTTTGCCATTCAAACTGAACTCCGCCGTCGGGAACAGGCACCACGATGGGTTCAGGTAGATTCAACCGCCTCAGGTGGCCTATTACAGAGAGTGACGTTTGAACTGCGGAATCCGCGATTGGACTGGCTCCATAACTATCCCAATTGAGAGGAAGGGATCGCAGTTCTCTAAGTTTCTCACTCATCGCGCGCGACCAGATCGGCGCCTCTAAGACGGGAGTAACAGCTCCCCATTGAGTCTCTAATCTTGGTGCAGTTGCGTGTTCCATGTTCATCCTCCTATTGAGTTCTCTTCCACCTAATGTGCATTTCTGGAGTTGTAAAGTCTGTAAAACCTCTTACCACCCATTCGTGCCCCAATCGAAACGCGGACACGATACCGTCTTGATCATTAGATGCAACTGCGACCTTCGCCGTTAAAGTAACCTGAATTACCTCTTTCAAGTCAGCATGACGAAGGACCGGCTGACAAACAATAGTAAGTTGACCTTTCTGGTCTGGAAGTAAATAATTCGTACTCAGAGAGAATCCGGACGGAAGCGGTAGAAAACTTCCGGCCTGATACCCGGTCAAGATGGGAAACGTCTTACTAACGTCTTCGGGTTCAATATGGTTGATATAGCTTACCTCCGCTTGCGTTAGCTGTGTTTGTCCGAGTTCCTCGTCCTTTAGAAACTCTTGAAACGTACTCCAGTCGCGGAGAAATCGCTCCTCGAACTTCGAGTATGTTGGATAAACGCCGTCAGCGACCTTTCGCCAGTTGCTTATAAATCGGCTGTTTTGAACCTGTATCAGCCACCCCTCAGCTTCATTAATGAACCAACAGCGTGGCTGAGGAATCCCAAAATTAATCAATATCGGCGTTGGTACGCCCGGAGGGCCA
>DAIOWA010000589.1:0-2504 GCA_036758705.1 Pyrinomonadaceae bacterium
GTTCGCATCGCACGCCTCGTCGATCAGGATCTTCCCGCGATGCGTACAGACGTTCGACATACACCGCACGCCGCCATCCTTCTTCGCAAGCACCAGCGGTTCGCCAAGAACGCTCAGAGGCGTCAAGGTCGAAAGATCCGCAACCCGACCAGCAAACTGCCATGTCCGGGCAAAGATCTTCTCTTTTGAGAGCGCAAAATAACGCTCGTCGACGTAAAACTCCGACGGCAGCGTCTTCGCTATTCGAATGTCCGGATCGACCTGAAACAAAACTGGAAACTCGAAACTGAATACTCGTAACTGGTGCTGAATCTAACTCTTGAACATCAAATACGCCGGAGCGACGTCATCCCGCCTGAACGCCGCGGCATGCAGACCTTTCGACAGCGCCGATTCAAACTCCGCTCGCACGCGAAGCTGCAATTCGAGGGCTGTTGCCGGGTCGTTCGCAACCAATTCCGACCAATCATTGATCGTCGTGACCTCGGCTTCGGGAGAGCGTGTCTCCGTCCAGGCCTCGCCCGCCGCTAGAACGCGAACCTTCTCGCTTTCGAGATGCCATTCGGCGAAAAGGCGGTCGCTTTGTAATCCGATCTGTTTACCGTCAGCGGCGGCGTAATCGATACCATAAAAATTCCGCTCGTATTCGGTCACGATCGCGCCGAGCTTTTCGAGATTGAAATATCCGTTCCGGGCCTTGACCGGTTCGAACGTCCACTTGATGAACTTCACGCCGAGTTCGAGCGCTCTCTCACGCTGGGCCCATTTCAGACGCCGCCCGATCCCGGTGCTCTGATATTCCTTCCGCACGCCGGTCATATGCGAATAAAAGGCTTTCTCGCCACGCAAAAAGGCCGGTACGCTCAGCACATAGCCAGCCAAGCGATCGCCGTCGTAAGCCCCAAGCGTGAATCCACCGGCATTACGCGTCACCACAAAATGGCGCACAGGCGAGAGTTCGACCTCCGGCAAGGCAAAGACTTCTCTTTGCAAGTCGACGCATTCCGCAAGTTCGTCCAGCGTCGAACATTCTCGAATTTCTATAGTATTTCCCACGTTTTTCGAACCGAATCTGCTCAAAACTTTCGCAGGTTGATAAATGAGAGTCAAATCGACAACTGGACCGCTAAAATTTGTTGTTACTTTGACGCGGGACTCTGGTATTATTGAGCCTGCGATAGTTATCGCGTTCTCAAAAACGATCCTTCTACGCCCACCGCGTTCCCAGATGACAGCTCCGAAAGACGTCGAACTAAACGGAAATCTTGCCGCATACCCTTTCGCCGAACTCATCATCGAGATCGTTCAATCCGGCCTCGACGGATCATTGCGTCTGAGCAGCGGAGACCGAAAGGTGATCGCGTATTTCCGAGATGGCAATATCGTCTATGCCGTCTCGAACTCGAAGGGCCTACGGCTTTTCAACGTACTTCTTCGATCCAGCTTGATCGACACCCAGGTCATCGGCCGTCATCCGAATTTCGCCAACGATCCTGAGTTCGCTGCGAGTCTCGTCGCAGGCGGCATCCTCTCGCAGGACCAGATCGATGAAGCGTTCACGTCGCAAATGAATGACATCGTCGTAGACGTGCTTACGTGGCCGGATGGTGAATGGAAATTCGACCCAATGATCCGTGCGAAGACCGCGCTGAAATGTCCGATCGATCTTCAGGCGATCCTGATCGATTACGCCCGCTGTGCATCGGCCGAGCGAATATACACGCGGTTCCGAAGCGTGACCGAAACCTTCCATCCGGTGGATGACTATCCGGCAGGCATTGAGCTGCAAGCGCATGAATCGTTCGTGCTTGACCAGTTCGGATTCGAAGCCTACACGATCGACGAGATCCGAAAAAAATGCAATCTGCCCGAAGGCGGGATCTTGCAGGCTCTCTATGTACTCTGGCTCGGTGGCCTTCTGATCAGACGCGAATGGAATGCCGCGTTTACGCCCGTAAAGATCAAAGCGATGCAGCACCTTCGACTTGCAAAAGTGCGTGATGCAATGGGCGTCGAGACGACCTCCGGCGATAAACCGGTGGCAACCCCGGTCAACGCTCCTGCTCCGGAGCCCGAGAAGCGAAAGTTGCCCGAGATCGTCCTCACGCTTGATCAATACCTGGCGCAAGTCGAATCGGCGGAAACCCATTACGACACGCTCGGCATCTCTACAGATGCAGAATCCGCCGCGATCAAGAATGCCTACTTCGCGCTTGCCAAGATGTTCCATCCAGATCGGCACCATCGCGAATCGGAGACCATCCTCAAGCGTATCCAGTCTGCATTCACCGTGCTCGCTCACGCCCACGAAACGCTCAAAACACCCGAATCCCGCGAAGCTTATAACGCGAAGATGTACAAGGAGATCGAGGCTCGCGAGAAGCGGCGTGCAGCTGGCCAGGCGGATCTTGACCCAAGCGACAAGGCCGGCGAGCACGGATTGGAGAACTTCGAGGAGGGCCTGAATATGATTGCCGAGGAAGAGTACGAGGCGGCGGCGGCCT
>DAIOWA010000590.1:0-2503 GCA_036758705.1 Pyrinomonadaceae bacterium
GAGGAAAAAGTCCTTAGAGCCCAGCACGTAAGGAACGTTCTCGAATTCCGGAAGCCGCTGATCTGCGTCGCGGGCTGTCGTTAGTGCTACATAAAGTTTTCCGTCTTTGAACGAAACTCCGATGTATGAATAGTCGAGTCCCATTAAAAGCAGTCCGAACTTCTCGCCCGCAACGCGCGGATCTATCGAGACCTTTGCGGTCGCAGTAAACTCTTCGGCAGGCAATTTCTGGAGCAATAGATTCGGGCCATCCCAGAGGTTCTTAAATCCGTCCGGCGGCTGTTCGGAAAACAGGCGTAAGACACCTTTTTCGGGAACAAGGAAACCCCACGCGGGCTTGGCGTTCGCGTGCCACTGCCACTGCTTCCCGAGTTCGGTCCCTGTAAATTCGTCCGAATCCTGCGGCGTCTGAATTGGAAGCTGAGTCGCTACCGCAGGTTTCTTGTACGTCAGTACCGGT
This sequence comes from Pyrinomonadaceae bacterium, assembly GCA_036758705.1. Lineage (GTDB taxonomy): Bacteria > Acidobacteriota > Blastocatellia > Pyrinomonadales > Pyrinomonadaceae > OLB17. Next base: position 461 of record DAIOWA010000590.1, read on the forward strand.
TCGCCGGTCCCGTCAGCATCAGCGTCAGATCCCATCACGGGGAATCCGTTCTTCCACACAACAGGCTGAAGGTGAACTACTCGGCCGTACGGCCCCTTGTCCTGAAAGTGAATGAACCAAGGCTCGCCGCCCGACGTGTCGACAAGCGCGCCCTGATGCGGACCGTTTACCGATGTCTTTCCTTGCGCCAGTACTACCTTCTTCTCATATGGGCCGAAAACATTCTTCGATCTGAGAGCTAGCTGCCATCCCGTGGCGACGCCGCCCGCTGGAGCGAGAATGTAGTAAGAGCCGTTGAGCTTATAGAACTTCGGCCCTTCGACCGTCGGATCGGCGTCATGGCCGTCGAACACGACCACGCCTTGATCCAGAACCTGCGTCCCCTCGCGATTCATTTTGTTTACGACGAGGATAGATTTCACGCCTGCACGGCTTCCCGCAAATGCGTGGACGAGATATGCATTTCCGTCATCGTCCCAAAGCGGACACGGATCTATCCAGCCTTTCGCCTCTTTCACCAACAGTGGTTTTGACCATTCTCCACGCGGATCACGTGTCTTCGTCATATAAATGCCAAAGTCCGGATCGCCGTAATAGATGTAGTATTCGCCGTTGTGAAATCTTATTGACGGAGCCCAAACACCGCCGCCGTGCTGCGGCTTGTCGAAGACGGCTTTCGGATATTGTTCGCGGAGAGCGTGGCCAACGATCGTCCAATTGACGAGATCTTTGGAATGCAGGATCGGCAGTCCGGGAGCGACATTAAAGCTCGACGCAGTCATCCAAAAATCGTCGCCCACGCGAACCACGTCCGGATCGGAGTAATCGGCGTGAATGATCGGATTCCTGTAAGTTCCGTCGCCGTTGTCGGCCACCCAAACCTTGGAAACGTCAGCCTGTGAATACACGTTAACCGACGCAATACCCGCAAGCATCGCCGTCAAGATCAGTTTCTTTTTCATTTCTTATTTTCTTGAGCTGTTGCCGTTCGATTCCACCTCAAGCCGCTGAGCCCGCTGGGTTTCGACAAGGTGATCGTGCATCGCCTGTTCGGCTCCCTCAGGATCGTGATCGCGAAGCGCACGATAGATGTTATGGTGCTGTTCGGCAGATTCTTTCAGGTCGGTCGCGCGCTTTACCGTCTTGCTTCGATATTCGAACAGGATCGTCGCGACCATGTTCATCAACGAAGTGAGTATGCGATTCCCCGACGCGGCCGCGACGATCTGGTGAAAACGCATATCGTGAACCAGATACTGCTCCGGTTCCGTCAGCGACGCGTACATCCCCGCGATTTCCTCAGCAAGCGTGGTCATCTGTTCGCTCGTCACACGCTTTGCCGCCAACCCGGCAATACTCATCTCAAGGGCAAGCCTTGCCTCGAACATTTCGTCCGACGTGAATCCGTGCAGGGCCGACAACATCCGCAGCGATGAACTATCCAGTGTCGGCGATTCGTCCCGGGCGGCGACAAATGTGCCTGCTCCCTGTTTGGAAAAGAGTATCCCAACCGCCGAAAGCGAGCGAATTCCGGCCCGAAGCGTCGGACGGCTCACACCAAGGATCTTTGCAAGGTCACGCTCGGGCGGAAGCTTATCACCGGCCGAAAGCTCGCCGCTTTGGATCATATCCCGCAGGCGTGCGGCGACCTCTTCCGCGGTTGAAGTTCCCTTTACGCTTTCAATAGATTGGAATGTCGCGGGCTTTTTCGCCGTCATTCGTTTCCCCCGATCTTACCGCAAGTTTAACTTACCCCGACCACACAACCAACTAAGGCTGCTTTTGCTCGAACACCTTGATAAGGATCATCGAAAAGCCCTTTCCTGTCACTGTTCGCTGATGCGGAGTTCCGCGTGGAACCACGATCAGGTCACCCTTTTTTATCGCGACTTTTTGTCCACCGGTCGCGGTCTTACTCCGCCATTCACCGGGCGAGACTTGGTTCGGCTCAACCAGTGATCCGCCAAGCATCAGCATCGCGTCACCATCCAACACGTAATAGATGTCGTCCGATCCGTCGTGAACCTCGATCAGATCATTCTC
>DAIOWA010000591.1:0-2500 GCA_036758705.1 Pyrinomonadaceae bacterium
GATCTGCAGATCGAACCGCAGCCTGCATACAACAACATTCATACCCCGGCTGCGGCCGTGAAACCAGTTTCGGACGAAACAGAAAAATTCGAGCAGTCATACCCGCTTTCGGCAAATGGCCGCGTGAGCGTATCGAACGTCAACGGTTCGATCGAGATGATCGCGTGGGACCGCAACGAGGTCCGGCTTGAGGCTACAAAGATCGCCGACAGCAAGGAATCGCTTGATGATGTCGAACTTCAGATCGACGCCCAGGCCAATTCGTTCAGCGTCGAGACCAAGTACAAGGACATCAACTGGAAGAACAATCAGCGTCGAAAGATCGAGGTCAATTTCAAGGTCTCTGTGCCGCGTACGGCGGTTCTTAACGAGATCGAGACGGTAAACGGATCGGTAATCGCAGCGAACTTCACCAACATCACCAAGATCTCCGCCGTCAACGGCAGCGTGAACGCAAATAACCTGCGTGGAACGGCGGATCTCTCGACTGTGAACGGAACCGTGAATGCAGACTTCGACCGCGTCGAGTCCGGCAGCAAGATCGCCCTAAGCACCGTGAACGGACGCGTGAATCTGATCATCCCTTCGGATACGAATGCGACCGTCAAAGCTGATTCGCTCAACGGCAGCATCACAAACGCATTTGGTTTGCCGATCCGCAAGGGCGAATACGTCGGACGCGATCTCCACGGCAGGCTCGGATCCGGCGACGCTCAGATCAAGCTCGACAGCGTAAACGGCCCGCTCGCGATCAATAAAAAAGACGATGGCAAATCAGCGAGTCCCGCGGTAAATCTGCTCTCGACGACTCGCGACAGCTATTACAGCGACGCTGACAGGCAGGTTTCGATCAATGCACAGCGCGCGAAGATCGATGCTCAGAGAGTGGCTAACGACGCTCGCCGTGAAACCGCACGCGCGATGAGAGAGGCGAATCGCGAGCTGATGAAGATCAAGGTCCAGGACCTCGAGAATCTAAAGGTTGACATCGACATCAATGACAAGGACATCGAGAAATCGATCAAAGACGGCCTGAAGATACAAGACAAGGTGCTTTCAAGAATGCAGGATGCGATGTTCTTCTCCGGCACGCCGATGATCGAACGTAAAACGAATTCGTTTACCGTCGAAGGAACTCCGAAGGTCGTCATCGACGCCCCGAACTGCAACATTCGCATTCGCGGATGGGACAAGAGTGAGGTGAAATACGTCCTGACCGAATATCAGGACCTCCGTTCTGGTGACGAGGTGAAGGTCAAGGATACTCAATCCAAATCCGAGGTGAATCTGAACGTCACTGGCGGCGAGCTGGATGACATGAACGGCCACGCTCCGCGGCTCGAGGTCTTCGTCCCGCGCAAGTCGAATCTAAAGGTCAACACCAAAGGCGAGATCAGACTTGATGGTGTTTCGGGTGAGATGGATCTTTCAGGCAGTGAGAATTCCATCGACGTTCGCGGATCTGATGGCAAGCTAAAGGTAACGAACACCGAAGGCGTCGTCCGCGTGGTCGACTTCAAGGGCGACCTGATCGCAAAGACCAACGACGGCGAGATCTATCTCGATGGCAACTTCGACCGCATCGATGCTTCTTCGACCGACGGTAAGTTTGTTCTTACGCTCCCCGCCGGGACCGACGCCGAGATTCAGGCTCCCTCCGATCGCGTCGCACTAGACGGGATCGAGGCCACCAAGACCACAGACGACAGCGTTCGACTGGGCAAAGGCGGCAAAACATTCAAATTTTCTTCCACGGACGGATCCGTCGAGGTCCGCAACCGCGAATCCATAAACGCAGAACGATAAATATCTGATCGGTGACGGGAGCGAATGATTCAAAAAATCGTTCCGGCCACCGATCTATTTGAAACCTTTTGACTCAAACGGCGTTTCAGTCATTGGTTCGATCACAGGGCTGTCTGTAATTCATTCATAATCTCGATTTATATATCAGGTGATACTATGAGATCCCTTGCTCTTATTTTTGCAGCCATCATAACCTTCTCGATCGCGGCATTTGCGCAACCCGCGGCAACGCCTCCACCGGCGACTGCAAAGTTTGTCGCATCGACGCCGAACGACGACATCCCGCCGGGCAAATCAAAGCATCCACCGATCAAGATCGGCAATGTCCCCGTCCCGCCCGAAAAGGCTTATCCGATAAACATCCCGAAGATCGGCCAGCCGATCGTGATCGACGGCAAGGTCGATGAAGAGATGTGGAAGGACGCCGCCATCTTTAAAGACTTCGTTCAGACCGGCCCGGGCGACAATATCGCTCCGTCAAAACCGACCGAAGCATACGTGATGTACGACGAGAAAAATATGTACATCGCGTTCAAATGTTGGGACGATAAGGACAAGATCCGCGCGAGCGTCGCCAAGCGTGACAGCGTCACCGGCGAAGACAACGTCCGCGTATGGCTCGACACCTACAACGATCGGCGCCGGGCCTACGTGCTCGCCTTCAACCCTTTCGGCATCCAGCAGGACGGCATCT
>DAIOWA010000592.1:0-2491 GCA_036758705.1 Pyrinomonadaceae bacterium
ATTGGGCGACACGGCACCGTATTTTCTTGCCATCGTGCGAGCCGTCGGCAGCAGGAGCTGCATCAGCCCGTACGCGTTCGCGTGCGACTTGGCGTCCGCATCAAAGATCGTTTCCTGACGAATGATCCCCGCAACCTGATAGCGGTCGAGCCCGCGGGCCTTTGCCCATTTCGTGATGTCGGCCCAATTTGTCAGGGGATAGAAGATCTGCCATTCCTCGCGGCCCATCTCCTCAGGAAACATCTGCGAATAGTCGGGGTAGCTTTTTGCGAGGGATAGGAGAGCGTTCACCCGGTCGCCCTTGAATGTGTAGTGCCTGGCAAGCGAGAGATTGATCTTCGGCGAATTCTGTGCGGTTTTCTTCGCTTCATTCAGCTCGTCGATCGCCCAGTCGAACAGGCCGATCGTGCTGAGATCTTCGCTCTTTTCGGCTCGGGCACGTTCTGATGGCCCCGACGTCTCCGGTGCGACGGTGACGGTCTTCAGATTTGCGACCGCCTTCGCCACCTGCGGATCGAGCTTCGATCCCGCGGGGCACGACATTGCCGCGACTCGCTGCTGAGCGATGTAACCGTACCAGTTCGCGGCGTAGCGATAGATGACTGCGTCGTAGAGAGCACACGCCTCGGCGGTCTTCCCCGCCCGCTGAGCGTCGCGAGCCGCCCAGTATCCGGCCTTGCCGCGATTGGTCGTATCTTTATCGACGTAGCGTGCGAGGTGTTCGATCAGAAGCTGCGACGAACGTGTGTAATCATTCGCCTCGTGAGCCATCCACGCGAGTTCAAACTGCGCCTGTGCGACCTCAACGGCGTTCGGATAATTGGCGAGTGCCGCACCGAGGAAATATTGCTCCTCGCCTTTGTTTTTCGCGTCACGGGCTGCCAGCCCGGCGTCAACCCAGGCTTTCGGCGTCAGCTTGCCGTTCGGATACGCCCGCCGCATTTCCTCCGCAGTCCGCCTCGCGTCAGGCCACATCTTGTTCTCGGCATAACCGGTTACGAGTTCGTAATGAGCCTTTTCCTTTACAGCCGAATTCGCCGGGATCGCCATGAACGCCGCCTGAGCATCGCCCATCTTCTTAACGTTCGCGAACGTGACGAGTCGCTCAAGGTTAAGCTCAGGAGTCAGGGCCGAAGCGTAATTTGCCGCGAGCAAGGCAAACGCCTTATCAGCCTCTACCCAATTCTTCGCATTGTAGAGTTTCTCCGCACGGACAGTGATCTCCTCGGCGTTTGAGGGCGTCAGCGGCTGTGTCATCGAAATTAGCTTCGCCTCGGCTTCCTTGGCCGCATCGCCGCCCGCACCATAAAAATAGGTCCGACGATAGAACGCGACCGCATTCGGCTGATCGTTCAGTGCTTCGTAGGCCTTGGCAGTGGCAAGAAGGGCGGGCGGCCTGCGATCTGAGATCTGCTCGGCAAGAAACGAGAGTACCTTTAAAGGCTGCCCGGATTTGATAGCAGAATCCGCCCAATTTATCCGGGCGTCCGTCGCCCTGATCGAATCAGGATACTGGGCAAGCAATTTCTCAAATTCCGCCATTGCCCCCGTATCGTCTCCGGCCTGCTGCAAAGCACGCCCGCGCAGCCACATTGCGTGATCGGCGACGGTCGTCAGCCTGGCAAAATCCGGCGAATCAAGGAGTTTCGCGGCACCTGCAAAATCTTTATTCTCGAACCTGATCCTCGCCCGTAACAGCTTCGCCAAAGCTCCCGTTTTCTTACCCGCGTATCGTGACTCGATCCCGGCCACGACGGATTCCGGCGGCAGTTTGCCGTCCTTGGTCAGTTGCCGCAGCGAATCAAGCGACGTATCGCCGGCCTGCGCCGAACACGATACGGACAGTAGAGCAATAAGAAGACCTAACAACGTTATGGGGAATCGAAATTTCATGGCCATCGGGTGGATCTCTCCGAATTATCTGATGCGGGAGCGAAGGATTTTAGTAACCAAAAATTTGAACTTCCGTATTATGATAACAAAGTCCCGACGCGCTCTCCGAAGTAATTAAGATGAAGAGATATCCCCTACTCCTGCCGCTAGCATTGTTCTTATGCACGGGACTTTTCGCGCAGAACCAGCAGCCGTCTGCCTCACCGACACCGCCCGGCGACGATTCCGATGTTGTAAAGATCACTACCTCGCTGATCCAGTTGGACGTTACGGTCACGGATTCGCGCGGAAGGATAATCACCGATCTCAAGCGTGAGGAAATGGAGATCTACGAGAACGGCAAGAAGCAGCCGATCAGTAATTTCTCGTTCGTCTCGAACGTTCGCGAGCGCACCGAGCAGCCGGTCAAGGTCGATCGAAACGCACCTGCTGTCCCGACGGCAGCAATCAAACAAGAGAATGTCCGCCGTACCGTTGCACTTGTAGTCGATGATCTAACGTTGTCGTTCGAGAGCACTTATTACGTCCGCCGTGCGTTAAAGAAATTTGTCGATGAGCAGATGCAGGACGGCGATCTGGTTGCGATCATCCGGGCGGG
>DAIOWA010000593.1:0-2487 GCA_036758705.1 Pyrinomonadaceae bacterium
TTCTTGTCCGCAGCCGAAAAATGCGGACAGGAATGTCCGCGTTCCTACTGCCGCTGCTCCCATCTTCATCAAGCATCGTGAAGATCTCGAACAGGCTCATCTCATAATCGCGACTCCGATGGTAAAGGCGTCAGACCCGCGTCGATATGCGGCGGACCTGCTCTCAAACATTCTGGGGGGGGGAACGTCGAGCCGGCTGTGGCAGAAGATCCGTGAAGATCGCGGACTCGCCTACAGCGTCGGAGCCTCGACCGCGATGTACAACGACACAGGGTTTTTCACCGTGTCCGCCGGAACCTCGCCAGATCAGGTCGAAGAAGTACTCGATATTGTCATCGACGAGATGCGAGAGATCGTCCGTTACGGAGTCACGCAAGCCGAACTCGATCTGATGAAGGAACAGACGCGGGCGAACGTCCTGCTCGGCCTCGAAGATTCGGCAAGTCGAGCCGGATCGCTCGCACAGTGCGAGATGGTTCACGGCAGACAGATCGCGGTTGAAGAATCGCTCGCGAACCTCGCCGCCGTCACCGTCGACGACATCCAGCAGCTCGCCGGCGAATGCTTTCAAACCGACAAGATCGCATTCGTCGCACTCGGCGATCTTGAAGGACTGACCGTCACCCGCGATCGCCTCGCGATATAGAGTCCCCTCTGACAAGGATCTGACGTATTATTTAACGGCAGATCCATATATGACCGAAGCTATCAACTTTCGCCGCATCTTCCTGATCGCTCTTATTGCGTCCGTAGCGATAAGCGCTGTGCTCGGTATTGGCGTTATTCTCCTCGGTAATTTCGGCTATATCGAAATTCGAGTGCTGATGACGACGTTCACCATCACCGTGATGAGCATCTGCGGCCTTGCCTGCGGCGCTTATCTCGAACAGGAACCTGGCCGAATCCTGCCGAAGGTGGGAATAGGCCTCTCGTTGATAGCGGCATTGATGGCCTTGCTCATAATCTGGGATGTTCTCGACGACTCTGAAGAGTTCATCAAGTCTTTCGTCACCGCGACGATCCTCGCGGTCGCTTGTTCACACCTTTCGCTTCTGTCGCTCGCTCGGCTCGATCGGCGTTTCGCTTGGACGCGTCTCGCCGCGTGGATCTGCATCTGGTCGCTGTCCGCCATCCTGATCTTCATCATTTGGGTCGAGCCGGCGAGCACCAGCGACCTCATTTACCGTGTTATCGGAGTCCTCGCGATCCTCATCGCTTCGATAACCGTGATCACCCCGGTACTTCACAAGCTGAGTTCCGATCGATCGGATGTCGAAAAGATCGACGCTGAGATCGAGGACTTGGAGCGACGATTGAGCGAACTTCGTGAACAGCGGGAAAGGCTGGAAGCTGAAAACTCGTAGCTGGAAACTGGTCGCCAATTTCCCGTTTTCACTGATACGGAATTGGGTCAGTGATCCCTGCCAACTCAAACCCCCTCAACCTCAAAGCACACGAATCACACGTACCGCACGCGAGATCTTCGCTGCGGTAGCATGACCATGTGAGTTGCAGCGGGGCTCTTAGTTCGACGCCTTTCCTTACGATCTCGGCCTTCGTCAGATCAATGATCGGCGTTCGGATCTCGATATGCGTGTCGGGTTTGGTTCCCGTGTTGATCGTCTGCTGAAAGGCAGCATAGAACTCTGGCCGACAGTCGGGGTAGCCGCTCGAGTCTTCGGCGACGGCACCGATATAAATACTCGTCGCACCGATCACTTCCGCCCAACTCGTAGCGATCGCGAGCATATTCGCATTGCGAAACGGCACGTAGCTCGTAGGAATTTCCTTCGATCCCAGATCCGCTTCGGTAACTACCATCGAAGCATCAGTCAACGACGACCCGCCGATCTTCGCGAGGTATTCGATCGACACATCCAGCCGATCCTTCACGCCGTAGAAGTCTGCGATGTCTTTGAACGCCTTTCGCTCGCGGTCTTCTGTCCTCTGGCCGTAGGAGATATGGAGCAACGCGACCGACTCATTCTCTGCCGCCGCCATCGCCACCGACACGCACGAATCCATGCCGCCTGAAACGAGGACGATCGCGCTCATCGACCAAGCTCCTCTTGCAGCAGCTGCGACAGCTTCCAGATCATCGCGAGTCCCGGATTTTCCTGGTGGTAGCCGGTGTAAGGCATATCGTCGATGTAGATAGCCATAGCAATGCGGCCTTTGCGGGTGTAGACAATGCCGACATCGGCGCGAAATCGATCGAGTGCTCCGGACTTCGATGCAACCGGCGTCGTGTCGGATTGGCCACGGCCGATGCCGTCCTTGAGCTGCTGACGTTTCAGGATGGCGATCATATCGGCGGACGCTTCCTTCGAGACGATCTCGCCTTTCTCCATCATCTCCACCAGCCGGACCATATCCTTCGGTGAGGTTCGGCCGAGCCCGAACAGCCGATTTCGCTGGTCATTGGTCCACGCCTTCGAATCGCCGCCGCCGCCGATCTTCCGCAACGAAAGCGTGTCGTTCAAACCG
>DAIOWA010000594.1:0-2456 GCA_036758705.1 Pyrinomonadaceae bacterium
CATCTTGCTCCGTGGTTTTCCTGATTGGAAACCACAGAACAAGATGAACAGATCTGAATGAGATGAAGCTCGAATCTTACTCCGACGCCGGGCGTGGCGGGCCGGGCTTACCGGCTTCGATCTGGAGAACGACCTTTACCTGATCTGCGACCACAGGACCGCCGCTCGGCATATTCCCGCCGTAGTTCACGCCGAAATCGCGGCGGTTGATAGTGGTTTCGCCGGCGATCCCGATCTTTGCACCTGAACGCTCACCGCCCGGCACGAATCCGGTGATCTCGAACGGGATCGAGACCGGTTTGGTAACGCCACGCATCGTAAGGTCACCGCTAACGATCCAGCCTTTCCCTTTCTTCTCGACCTTTGTGCTCTTAAAGGTCAGGTCCGGGAACTTTTCAACGTCAAAGAAATCAGCTGTGCGAAGATGTCGGTCACGCCCGGCGACTCCGGTATCGACGCTCGTCACTTTTGCCGTGAACTCTACGGATGATTTAGTCGGATTCGCGGAATCGTAGTTTACGGTTCCGGTGAAATCGCGGAAAAATCCGGGCACTTCGATCAAGCCCATATGCTTGACCTTGAATCCGATAAAACTATGAGCTTTATCGAAGCTGTACGCTCCGGTCTCGGCGGCTTTCATCGCCTTTTCGTCGACCGGGATCGTCGGTGTGATGCCGGCATCGGCATAGGTAGTGAACCTCACCACGGCAGTACCCGCTATCACTACAAACAGGGCAACTAAGGCTAAACGTCTCATGCTATTCATTGGTCTCCTCGAAAATTGAAATGTTTTTGAAATTATGGCTTAGAGATCGAATGGTTCGTGTAAAGTTTTGTAATTTCAGGCGGGACTGATCCAGGACGCTTAACCGTCAGCGTGATCGCAAATTTCGCGATTCGCGGGCCCCGAGCGACTTTGCGGCGAACGAACAGCAGATATTCTCCGTCCGATTCGATGGTAAATTCCAGAATGGACGAGCTGTCGAATTCGGTATCGAAACCTGTCTTGGGATCGAAGATCCGGAAATCAAACGCTTTATTACCCGGGTTGCGAACCGTGACTTTTTGCCCTTTCCGCGCTGTGAAGACAAATTCCGCTTCCTGAGCGCTTCGCAGGCTTCCGACAACGGATCCCCGGCCACTTTCAGGAATAAAAATGATCCGTTTCGGTTCAGCCTTTCCACCCTGGGCTATTGCCGCCGTGGCGCACGAAGCGACCAGGAGTAATGTCGAAATTCCAGGTTTACGCATTGCGATCTCTGATAATATATCGCCATGCAAACCGGAATGAAACCTGTAACCATCGAAAAGCCTGCCGCAAACGAGTACAACGAGTATTACAACCGATACATTTCGCAGATAACCGAACCGGACCTGCTCGGCGTGCTGGCATCGCAGCCTGCGCAGATCGCCGGCGTCTTCGGATCATTGGATGAATCGAAAGGCACGTATGCCTACGACGAAGGCAAATGGACTCTGAAAGAAGTACTGAGCCATCTCATCGACGGCGAACGGCATTTCGCATATCGGGCGCATCGGATCTCGCACGGTGATGCGACGCCGATCGAAGGATTTGAGCAGGACGGCTATATCGAGAATTCGTACGCAAACGAGCGCACATTCGCCGACCTTACCGCCGAGTTCACCGAGCTACGTCAGGCGAACCTTCGCCCGCTCCGGACCCTTTCGGAATCTGACTGGACCCGTCTCGGAACCGCCAGCGGATTCCCCGTCTCCGTCCGTGCTCTCGCGTTCATCATGGCCGGGCACGTGCGGCACCATCTGGCGATCGTAAGCGAGAGGTATTTGGTAAAATAAGAGGATGAGCAGTGACGCTGAAATGCTTGCCACTCTTTCGGCTTCCTACAAGCGGAATGCAGCGCTTCTTGAAAGGCTCCGGCGGGAGGATATCCGGTCGAGTAATACCGAGAATGCGATCCGGTCGTTCGACATTGCGTTTAAGTCCATCCTGCGAAACCCAATCGAACGAAAGACCTACGTGTTATCGAAAGCACAAAGGGCCCTCCTTGGAGTTGAATGATGATCGATCTCATTGAGGAAGCTGAAAGGCTTCAGGACTTTCTTGAGTCAAGAGGTCGAAACTTCTATTTCATTGGCGGAATTACCGTCCAAGTCTGGGGACAGCCCAGGCTAACACAGGACATCGACCTTACCGTCTTCACAGAACTGGAAAATGAGGCCGAGTTTGTTGCGGAAATGGTAGGGCACTACAAGCCTAAGTTCCCTTCTCCGACAGAATTTGCCATAACGGAAAGGATCTTACCCCTTTACTCAAAAGAAGGTATTGGGATAGATCTGAATCTAGGTGGACTCAGTGATACAAGCAGCGCACTTGCGCGTTCGTCATATCAAGACTTCCTCGGCAATATCAAACTTCGCATCCTTTCGGCGGAAGACCTGCTGATAGCCAAAACATCGGCCGCACGCGATCGAGA
>DAIOWA010000595.1:0-2454 GCA_036758705.1 Pyrinomonadaceae bacterium
GCCGTGGCCGAACCGGTCATACTGCGCCCGCTTCTGCGAATCCGACAGCACGGCGTAGGCCTCGGCGCACTCTTTGAACTTCTCCTCCGCTGTCGCATCTCCCGGATTCTTGTCCGGGTGATACTGCACCGCCATCTGGCGATACGCCTTTTTGACCTCGACCTCTGTCGCCGTCTTGGTCACGCCAAGAACCTCGTAATAATCCCTTTTCGACATATCAGATAAACAAAGCGTCAGCCCAAATCAATGAACTGACGCCAAGTTTCTATTGTACAGAATGTGTCAAGAGTGCGGAAGCCACCGCATGGCAAGAGCTGAGATCCAAAGCTAAGCTATTGAATATCCGCGGGCTTCCGCACACCACATCTAAACTGCCGTAAGCATGGCCGCCGTTATCCGGCTCGCCGTCTCTTCGACCTTTACGAGGATCAGTTCGACCTCGGTCTTGTCGTCGGTGAATAGCGATTCTTCGGCGTTGTTGAGGATGCCGTTGATCTCCTGCTGTTCCTCGGTCGGGAACGAACGCCCAAATTCGAGCATCGCCTTGCGGGCGTTCTTGATCATATTGTCCAGCCGGTTGCGAAGCTGGATGAGTTCTCGCTCTTCCTTGTCCTTCTCCACGGAATGCTCGGCCTCGTGGATCAGCCGCTCGATCTCGTCCGGAGCAAGGCCTGACGATGGCGTGATCTGAACAGCCTGTTCAAGACCGGTCATCTTGTCCGTCGCGGCTACGCTGACGATGCCGTTCGAGTCGATCTCGAACGAAACGTCGATCTGCGGAACGCCGCGTGGTGCCGGCGGAATGCCGACGAGTTCAAACTTCGAGAGGCTTCTGTTGGCTGAAGCGATCTCGCGTTCGCCTTGCAAAATGTGGATCTCGACCGACTGCTGATTATCGACGACGGTCGTGAACGTCATTGTGTTCTTTAGCGGTATCGTCGAGTTGCGGTTAATGAGCTTTACGAACAGACCGCCGCGAGTTTCGAGTCCCAAACTCAACGGAAGCACGTCGAGCAGTACGATATCCTTAACGTCGCCCGTCAGCACACCGCCCTGGATCGCCGCACCCATCGCGACGACTTCATCCGGGTTGATCTCCGCCGACGGCTCTTTGCCGAACACTTCCGTAACCGTTCGCGTGATGATCGGTGAACGCGTCTGCCCGCCGACGAGGATTACCTTGTCGACATCCGAAGGCTGCAGCTTCGCGTCCCACAGTGCCTTCTGACACGGCTCGACCGAAGCTTCGACCAGGTCCTGCACCAACTCTTCAAATTTCTGCCGGGTCAGATTTGCATTGATATGCTTCGGCCCCGTCGGGTCCGCCGCGATAAACGGCAGACTAACCGTCGTTTCCTCGACCGTCGACAGCTCACATTTCGCTCGCTCCGCAGCTTCCTTCAAACGCTGCAATGCAAGGCGGTCCTGTTTAAGGTCGATATTGTTGGCTTCCTTAAATCCCTCGACAAGCCAGTCGATGATCCGCTGGTCGAAATCTTCACCGCCGAGGAACGTGTTACCCGACGTCGATAGAACCTCGAAAACGCCGTCGTTAATCTCAAGGATCGAGATATCGAACGTACCGCCGCCGAGGTCATATACAGCGACCTTTTCACTCTTGTTCTTGCCGAATCCGTACGCGAGAGCCGCGGCCGTTGGCTCGTTGATGATCCTTTCTACTTCAAGTCCTGCGATCTTCCCTGCGTCGCGTGTCGCCTGACGCTGCATATCGTCGAAGTAAGCCGGAACCGTGATGATGGCTTCAGAGATCTTGTCGCCCAGGAATTCTTCCGCCGCCGTCTTCAACCGCTGAAGCACGATCGCCGAGATCTCTGGCGGGCTGTAGACGCGATCCAATACCTTGATATGAGCATCCCCATTTGGAGCTTCCACGATCTCGAAAGGAACCGTCTCGCGCATCTTCTCGACTTCCGGCGCGCTGTACTTGCGCCCGATCAGACGTTTTACCGCGTGAAGCGTGTTCGCTGGATTCGTTACCGCCTGACGTTTGGCGATCTGCCCGACCAGCCGCTCGTCCTTGTCGGTAAACGCGACAACGGACGGCGTCGTTCGGCCGCCTTCTTTGTTCGAGATGATCTGCACTGCTCCGTTTTCCAACACGGAAACGCAGCAGTTGGTCGTTCCGAGGTCAATTCCAATTACTTTGCTCATATGGGGTCCTGGTGATTAGGGTGGTTACGCGGGAGCGACGAGTGGGGCGACTACGGGAGTTCGGGGTTTGGCATATCGGTGGGTGCAGGAGTTTCAGATGCGTCGGGAGATTCGGAAGTCTCGGGATCCGAGAATATATCTTCGGTCGGTCGGGCTGTGCCCATCGCAACTTTCACCATCGAGTGTCTGATCACGCGTTCGCCCGCGATGTATCCGCGAAGGATCTCGCCAGTGATCGTGTTCTGCGGATATTCGCCGCTGTCATCGGTCGCAACGGCCTCG
>DAIOWA010000596.1:0-2442 GCA_036758705.1 Pyrinomonadaceae bacterium
ATCCGCATAGAGGTACAAGGCAAGACGATTGCTGTTATCGAGGTCAAGGCAAAAGCGGGCTGGATACAGCCGTTCTTCTCGGCCGAGCGATACGCTCTCGACGAAGCAAAGTTTGCCGAGGGCGGCGATCTAAATCCTGAGTTACTCGTTCAAGGAGTGAGGAGGCAATTAGACAAATATCGGGACGCTTTCGGACTCAGTGAAGGTGACGTTTTCATGCTGTTGCCGACCCTGGCGTTAGTGCATCGAAAAAAGTCGGAAACAGATCTTGGCGGATACTTAACGAATTTTGAATCCAACTCAGGTCTGCCTGCGGCGAACCTAATTCTTCTCTCCGGCAACATCAATCTCGATCTCTCATATAAGATCGGCGAGCTTGAGCCGACAGACGGCTTCGAACGTCTTTTGCAGGGCCTAGACTCGAGAACACCGGAGATCCTTAAGGAATTGGAGGATGTTGAGGCAGAAGAGTTGGTGGAAACCGAGCGAGGTAATAAATTCGAGAATCAGAAGGATGGACGAAGATTGCGGGCTAACTCACGAGAGTTTATGCGACGGAATTTTCCTGAGCTTAAGGAATACTTAACGCGGACGAGCCGAAGGTACGACAGTCACGAAAGGAACGTATACGGGGACGACTGGTGGTTTACATTTTCGTTGCCTAAATTGAAAGAGAAGGGACAACTTGTACTTGTCTGCGCTGAGGATGACTACAACAAGGATTTCAAAGTGTTGAAGGTTCCGTATGAGTATTTTGAATCGAACATCGGCAGCTTTGATATAAGTGACACCGGACTTGTTACGCTATACGTCAAGTTCGAAACGCTTAAAGACGGACGGCACAGCGCTAATATGCCCTTTGAGCAATTCGCCCTCAATTAGGACTTCAGCTTGTAACGCACTTTTTACGAAGGCAGACTTCGTTACTTTCTTAAGGTCCACCATCTACCTAGCGAAAAGCTCACGACCGTTTTCATGGCTTTTAACCTCGCTAGGAACTACCGTGCTTTTAAAGGTTCGATGGAAGCAACGCTCGATTGTCTCGTTCGGAAACAATCTCACTCAGTTCCCGAGAGAGCAATTGCACAGCTTCCGTCTTGGTTGATTGAACCATTTCATTGCCCAAGTATTCCTCTACAATTTTACTAGTTCGATCCTTAATAACCGCTGGACCGGCGTTTGAGAGAGCCAATCCCAGTAGTTCTTCCTTCATCGCGGCCTGTAGTTTTTCTACATGAAGGTCAGTTTGTGAAAGGCTAGTGCGGTCAAAGCCCCGTATTTTCGAATCCAATTGGAACATTCTACCCGTAACTTCTAACTGCTCCTTTTGATTAGTAGCTAGCTGATAAACATAATCCCTCTCGGCAGGAGGCAACTTTCTATAAATCTCGCTGAGGTCAAAGCTGTTCTTGAGTCGCAGTTCCTCGTTGGGTGTCCGTAGACTTTTGAGGAAGTGCTTCGTTCCCGACAAAGATTCGTCAGCGTATCTCCTCGCCATACGAGACTCAAGACTATCGATCAATTGTTTTGCTTCGGGACTCGCTACTATTACACCTTTTAACAGAGCATCGGTCCTCGTTTTGTGAGCAGCACCGTCGCCCGCGTAACTAAGTTTCGCAACGATCATTTCTGATGTGTAGTGCCGGGGCGATTGTTCGGTAAATAGCATTTGCAGCTCTTTGGTACTGAGTGCAGTCACGCTTTTTGAATCCTCACCTTGGCCTTTTGATTCTCCGTGCATACCGGCAGAGGCGTTCTCGATTCGTATCCTCGACGATGTGTCGATCACTTCTTCCCGAGATTGGCAACGGTCCAACTTCTGGGCGTAGTCTCGATACCGCTCGTTGAAATGTCGTAGTCTGGTTTCGGGCTGTTTAAGTTGGTGTTCAAGATAGGCCGAGGCGAAACGAAGATCTTTGGGAGATAACGCCATTGTTTCCGTTCCTCTCTGAATCGCTTTTTCGACTCTGGCCTTGAGGAGCTTTATGGTTATGGAAGGTTTGATCCCGTTCTCCAGAGCGTCATCGAGAGCCGGCAGTCTAACCTGAGCCCAATGCTGGAACTCTTCGCCAGACATTTCGGCCGCTAGCAGATTAAGGTGCGTGGATTCAAGGTCGACCCGCTCAAACCCAACGCTTGAGCGGATATGTTCGAAATCTTGTTCTGATCCGAGATCCTTCTCATGATCCGCCATATCCTCAATGGGTTCACCAAGTGAATGAGCATTGGTCTGGATGTAAGATTCGTCAAACCCCTCAAACTTAATTGGATGATCGCTTGGCTCAAGCCCCTTCATCTCTTCGGCGACTTTCGCTATCTCGTGCATTGTCCTTTCGAATCGCTCAAGGGATGATTCCGTTCTCGATTCTTCTTTGGCCTCCTCCAAGAACTCTTGCTTGCCGTCCAGAGCACCGCAGATCGAGGCACTGTCACCGGCGCTGG
>DAIOWA010000597.1:0-2438 GCA_036758705.1 Pyrinomonadaceae bacterium
TCGTCGCCGGCGTCGGCACGGTCGGTTCGCGGCTGCTCGATCAGATCCGCCAGCAGTTCGATCATGTGTCCGACGAACTACGCCTGAACCTCCGCGTCATCGGCATCGCGAACAGCCGCAACTCGGTGATAGATCCAGAAGGAATTAACTTGAACGATGATTGGCGAGCATCTCTTGCGGGCGGAAACGCGAGTGTGAACGAGCGTGCCGGTCGGGCGGCGGACGCGTTCAGCCAACAGATCGTTGATCTCAACCTCCGAAACTCGATCTTCGTCGATGTCACAGCATCTTCGGAAGTGGTCGAGACCTATCCGAAACTGCTGCAGAAGAGCGTATCGGTCATTGCTTGTAATAAGGTCGCCGCGTCGAGCGACCTCGCGAAATATCGAAAGCTCAAAGACCTCGCCCGCGAATACAACGCCAACTTCTTTTTCGAGACGAATGTCGGAGCCGGCCTGCCCGTTATCCACACGCTCGAAGATCTCATCCGCAGCGGCGACAAGGTCAACCGCATCGAGGCGGTCCTTTCCGGCACTCTCAATTTCGTTTTCAACAACTACGACGGATCGCGAAACTTCTCCGACGTGGTCCGCCAGGCGCAGGACGAAGGCTACACCGAACCCGATCCGCGGCTCGATCTTTCAGGCACCGACGTCGCCCGCAAGATCCTTATCCTCGCTCGCGAAGCCGGGTACGCGATGGAGATGGACGACATCGAGAACGCCGGATTCCTTCCGGACTCTTGTCTTGCCGGTTCGGTGGAAGATTTTTATGTGGAGATGACGAAACAAGAGCCGCACTTCCGGAAACTGCTCGACGATGCGGCGGCGAAAGGCCTAAAACTTAAATATATCGCCTCGCTCGATGGCGGCAAGGCGAACGTCGGCCTGCAATCCATTGGTCCCGACCATAACTTTGCCAATCTTTCGGGTAAGGACAATGCGGTCCTCTTCTATACGAATCGTTACGCCGACCAGCCGCTCGTGATCAAAGGTGCCGGCGCCGGCGCCGACGTCACAGCCGCAGGCGTATTCGCGGATATCATACGAGCTGCCCGTTAGCCGCAGTTCAAGAGATCACCGCTTGTATCCGGCGGCGAGCAGGTCGGTCTGACGAGGAAAGTGGAAAAGGATCCCGGCGATACCGAGGATGAACCATGCGAAAAAGTACTGATAGTCGAAGGCGAACGCCAGGCACAATCCGATTAATGACGACGCCTCGCAAAGCGCAAGTGCGATGATCGTTCCGGCCTGAATGAGTTTCGGATCCTGCTGCTCAACTGCCCGATCGAAAAAACGGCGCTTGACAGCGAATGAGAATCCAACGCATGTGAGCGCGACGACCGCGAACCCGAGGATCATCGATCCGCTCTGGCCAATGAGCGGTTGGTCGAATCGGAATTCGACCAGCTCTTTCTTGGTCAAAAAGATCACCACGATAAACATCACCTGCGACATCAAGATCGCCGCCCAGATGATGACGAGTGATTGATATTGTTCAACCAGGTTCGGTTTGGGGTCGGGCATAGGTTTATTGTGTAGCGTCGAGTTCGTCCTCAAGCCGCTGACGTTCATAGAGATCGGCATATTCGCCATCGAGCAGCAGGAGTTCGTCGTGCGTTCCGCGTTCGATGATGCGGCCGTCGGCCATCACGCAGATCAAGTCGGCATCGCGGATAGTCGAAATGCGATGCGAGACGATCAGCGTCGTTCGATCTTTCCTGACGCCGCGGAGATTGTTCAGGATTCGTTCCTCGGTGTACGTATCGACAGCGCTGAGCGAATCGTCGAGGATGAGTATCCGCGGATCGCGCATCACCGCTCGTGCGATCGCCGTCCGCTGCTTCTGCCCGCCGGATAGCGTGATTCCCCTCTCACCTACTAGCTGCTCGTACTTGTTCGGGAAGTCCCCGATGTCGTCTGCAAGGCCGGCGATCTCTGCGGCTTTTTCTATGGAAATGACGGAACCGCCTGCGTGAGCAGGTGGCCGAGTGGTCGATATGGATCCAGGTTGACCGTTCGTTGGGTCTTCGCCACCCGCTAACGCGGGCGGTTCTGCCTTTACGCCGAAAGCGATGTTCGCCGCTAGCGTGTCGCTGAAGAGAAAGGTCTCTTGCGGGACGAAGCCGATAGCTCCGCGGAGCTGCTGGATCTTGTAATCGCGAACCGGTTTGCCGTCGACCAACACATTGCCGTTCGGCGCATCGAGTAACCGAGGCACGAGACTGACGAGCGTGGACTTTCCGCTGCCGGTCTTGCCGACAAATGCGACCGTCTGGCCGGGAGCGATCTTCAGGTTGATGTTCTTGAGGACCAGCTTGTTTCTGTCGGTACCACCTGCGGTAGCGGGTGGTTGAAGTTCATCACCGTTCGACTTGGCAGAGCGGTCGATCTGCTGCGTTGAACCACCCGCTACCGCAGGTGGTACGGATCGGCTAT
>DAIOWA010000598.1:0-2437 GCA_036758705.1 Pyrinomonadaceae bacterium
CGCGACGAACTTGAAATCGCCGGACGAGAAAATACGGACGCTCGAATGGTCCAGCCGGCAACACTCGCGGCAAAACCGGTGACGCCCCAGAAGACGGAATCGGTAATCCCGGCTGCAAATACAGCCAAAGACGGACGAACCTATGTTCTCGGTCCGCGCGGGGGTTGCTATTACCTCAACAGTTCCGGATCGAAGGTCTACGTAAAAGACAAGAGTCTTTGCACCAAACCTTGATCTGATCTCAAACAGGAGGAGCCGAAAAATGAAATACGACACAACTCCTCTTTCCATCGACACAGCCGGCGTCGACCTGACCCCGCCGGAGCAGGAACTTCGTTTCGTACCTGAGGACGAGCATCCGGATTCCGGTCCTATCTCGCAGCAAACTGTCATTTCTCCGGCCCTCGAAACGCAGATAGGCTACGCGACCTTTATCGAACCGCCGCAGACCAATCGTCTCGTGGCCATTAAAGAGAAACTTGAAGCTCCTAAATATCGAACGTGGGCACTGACGGCGCTGCTCGCCTCCATCTCAGCTGTCGCAGGCGGCCTCGCGGTTTTCTGGGTCAGTTCAGCAGACCGCCCTCAAATGGTCCAAAGCCAGCCGCAGTTGATCGCCGCCGAGCCAGTAACAGACATCCAGTCCAGCGAGACGTTCGTCGCCAAGCAGCCAACCGATTCCGCTGCCGAGCGGCCGCTAGTTCCGCAGACTCCTCAAATTCCAAATCATCGCGAAAGGATCCTGAACCCGGGCCATCAAGTCGAGGAGACCATGCCGGCAAACGCGATAAATGACGCTGTCAACGGCCTGCAGCTTGATACTCCGACGGCCGCCGTCAAGACCGAGCAGCCAACGCCGGAAAAGGAAGCAAAGGTCGGCGCCTATATCGTCGAAAAACCAGGCAGTCGCAAGCCGCTCGCTCGCTGCTCGGATGGAACCTACAGCTTCAGCGCATCAAAGTCCGCTGCCTGCGCAGGCCGCGGCGGCGTCAGCGAATGGATGTCCGGCGATAAGCCTTCGACTGTCACAACACCTGCCAAACAAGCCGCATACATTCTCGGCCCCCGCGGCGGATGCTATTATCTTGATAGCTCAAGTAAAAAGATCTACGTAGAAAAGAAATACTGCCAATAGTCAGATGAGTTTAGAAGCACAGATAAAGAACGACCTAACCGACGCGATGAAGGCCAAAGATGCCGATCGCCTCTCAACCCTGAGGATGGTAAAGGCTAACCTGATGAACCGGCGGATCGATAAGGGCTCGGACCTGACGGATGAGGAAGTATCGAAGGCCCTGCAGTCGCTCGTCAAACAACGCCGCGATTCGATCGAACAATACGAAAAGGCCGGCCGTACTGAACTCGCCGCAAAGGAAGCACTCGAGATCTCGCACATCGAGGCCTACCTCCCGCAGTCCGCCACACCCGAAGAGATCGAACAAGCCGTCGCTGAAGCGGTCGTTGAAACCGGAGCATCTTCGATTAAGGATATGGGAGCCGTAATGAAAGCGGCGCAAGCCAAACTCCATGGAAAGACGACGGATGGCAAGCTGGTTAGCGAGGCTGTAAAAGCAAAGCTGTCATAGCCGCTTCTACCCAAAAATATTCCTAACCTTATCCATAAACGATTCGTCGTTGAACTCGGTGTCCTCTACCTCCGCCAACTGTTCGAGAAGTTTCCGCTGATCCTTCGATAGCGACTTCGGCGTGATCAGGGTTGCCGCTACGAACAGGTCACCGCGTCCCCGGCCGCCGAGTTCAGGCATTCCCTTGGACTTGATACGGAAGACGGTTCCGGTTTGTGTTCCGGCAGGAACTTTCAGGTCTTCCTCGCCTTCGAGAGTTTTCACCTTGATGTCCGCACCGAGAGCCGCCTGAGCAAAACTGATCGGCACGGCGGAATAAAGATTCGCACCTTGCCGTTCGAATGTTTCGTGTTCCTTAACGTGGATCACGACAAACAGATCGCCCGACGGACCGCCGTGAACGCCGCCTTCGCCCTCGCCAGTCACACGAAGTCGTGAACC
Source organism: Pyrinomonadaceae bacterium (assembly GCA_036758705.1). Lineage (GTDB taxonomy): Bacteria > Acidobacteriota > Blastocatellia > Pyrinomonadales > Pyrinomonadaceae > OLB17. The sequence goes on from DAIOWA010000598.1 coordinate 2,028, forward strand.
GGTCTCGACACCGGCCGGGATCTTGATCTCAAGCGTCTTCTCCTTCTCGGTCCTGCCGTTCCCCTTACATTCCTTGCACGGATTGCGGATGATCGTGCCTTTGCCCGCGCAATTCGGGCAGGTACGCATTACGCTAAAGAAGCCTTGCTGATATCGTGTCTGCCCGCTGCCGCCACAAGAGATACAGTTTTCTGCGGTCGTACCTTTTTCGGCTCCGCTGCCGGTACATTCTTCACAAGTCTCGAGTCGCGGGATCTCAAGTTTCTCGTCCTTGCCATTCGAGGCTTCTTCGAGCGTGATCTCAAGGTCGTAGCGAAGATCCGAGCCTCGCTGGACACGAGAGCGCGTCCTCTGTCGGCCCCCGAACATATCGCCGAAACCGAAGATGTCAAAAATATCCTCAATGTTCG
>DAIOWA010000599.1:0-2436 GCA_036758705.1 Pyrinomonadaceae bacterium
CAGGGCTTTGGTGTCTTCGTTACCGATCAAGTTATCGAACATCGATATCCTATGATTCCAAAAATCTATCGACTATGTCGAGCACCTGGCGATGCACTTCATCGATCGAGCCATTGGCGTCGATGACCATGAATCGCTCAGGTTCGCGGTCGGCAACGCCGAGATAGGCCTTGCGTACGCGGTCGTAGAATTCCGTCGTCTCGCGGTCCATTCGATTCTGGACGCGCTCATCGCCTTTGTGTTCATTCATCCGTCGGAACGCGGTGTCAACGGCGATGTCAAAGAATAGTGTCAGGTGCGGCTTCAACCCGCCTGTTGCGAGCTGAATAACCTCATTTACTACCGTTTCATCGAACCCTCGTCCGGCTCCCTGATAGGCAAACGTTGCATCGGCGTAGCGGTCGGAGATCACTACACGGCCTTGTTCGAGGGATGGCTTGATAAGTAATTCGACGTGCTGGGCACGATCGGCGGCGAATAGGAGAAGCTCAGAGATCGGCGCGACGACCTCTTCGGTTTCGAGAAAAGCGGCCCTTAGCCGTTTACCAAGCGGCGTGCCTCCAGGCTCCTGTGTGGATACGATATCCGTGCCTTTTTGGCGCAGATATTCCGCCAGCATTCGGAGTTGGGTAGATTTGCCGCTGCCGTCGATCCCTTCAAAAGTGATGAATTTTCCCGCCAAAATCGAGGTTAATCTGTCCTTTTTTCTTGGGCGATGGTCGAAATGGAGTGCTTAAATACAAGTACGTCCTGCCCGCCGACATCGAGCATGACCGAAAATTTATCGAAGCTCTTTATGCGTCCGGTTAGAGTCGCGCCCTGCAGGAGATGGATCACGACGGTTACCTTTTCCCGGCGGGCCGAGTTTAAAAAGGCATCTTGAATGTTCTGGGCCGTCGTTTTTTCCATAACATTTTCTCTTTTGTTTTCTTTTACTTACAAACTGAATTTTCGATTATAGACAAAATCTCATTGCCTAACAAGGAAATTCTTTGTACGGCTTTAATACATCTTTTGCTTGAGTGCTGTAAAAGTCTCTTGGTCACTGCCGAAACCATCGAGCCATATCGCATCCGGTTCGCGGCGAAACCAGGTCAACTGGCGTTTGGCGTAGTTTCGGACGTCCTGTTTAGACTTTTCGATCGCCGATTCGAGCGTCCTTTCGCCCCTTAATAACTGGCATACTCGGCGGTAGGCGTGAGCCCCAAGTGCATTGCCTCTATCATTTACGCCTGCATCGAGCAATTGTTTCACTTCATCTACAAGGCCCGCGGCAACGTGGTCCTCCGTGCGACGATTTATTTTCTCGTACAGAAGGTCACGCGGCGGATTGAGGACGAAAAGGCGGATGCGGGCAGCAAATTCGGGTGGTTCGGCCCGGTTTGGCTGCTGCCGAGAGAACCGTTCGCCGGTCTGGAATATGACCTCTAATGCCCGCATTATGCGAGGAGCGTCGTTGGCAAAGAGTTTCTTGGCGGCGTCGGGATCGAGCCGTGCCAATATACGATGAAGATGCGGAACCCCTTTATTTTCAGCAAGTTGCCTGAGCCGATTGCGAAGATCTTGATCGGTTTTCGGGCTCTCGAAAAGCGGCTGACGGAGGGTTCGCAGATAGAATCCGGTCCCTCCAACCAATATAGGCACGGATCCGCGGGCTTCGATCTCGTCTATTTTCGCCGCCGCATCGGCTGCCCAATCGGCTGCCGTGTAATTGATATTCGGGTCGACATAGCCGATCAAATGATGCGGAATGCCCTGTTTTTCGGCCTCCGAAGGCTTTGCGGTCGCTATTTCGATGCCTCGATATATCTGCACCGAGTCGAAATTGATGACCTCACCACCGACCTCATGGGCGAGACGAACTCCGAGAGCCGTTTTCCCGGACGCGGTCGGGCCGGAGATGGCGTAGATCGGCTTGTCCGTTTTCATCGAAGGTGTCCCATGTCCCTGTCCCACAGCGCGCGCACGTTTTTGTTTGACGGGACCATATAGCTCGTAAGTATTGCCAGATAACAGCTTACTTCATTTTGACCAAAAACGCTGTCCCGCAGTGTCCCACGAAATGCGTGGGACACGCAAATGATAGCAGCTATTGAGGTTACGACGTTCCCCACAAGCTAAATCGACGATTTCTAAAACTTTTCCAATGGTAATCCTGGGATAGGTTTACAGTTGTGTCCTTAGTCCTAAAAAACTCGTAACGTTGTCAATGAGCACGGTCGCCGCAACCGACGCGGAACATTGCGCCATAGATGGAATGGCAAGTCAATGAATTTCGCGGCTCGGGAAAGCTGCAAGCGGAACATTCTCGCTCGTTCTCTGTCTAAGTTCCTTTAAGGAGGAAACACAATTATGAACAAAGAACTATAGAAGTTTGCGGCGCTTGGTGTGTTTTTGTTGCTGATGGCGGCGGCGATCTGGGTTTATCGACCTGTC
>DAIOWA010000600.1:0-2419 GCA_036758705.1 Pyrinomonadaceae bacterium
GGTTTACGTGGACGGTAACGTCCGGACAAATGCCGCCGGGGTTGCGACTTGAATCGGCTACCGGCCACATATACGGGCGGGCGAGGCTAAAAGGGAACTGGACCTTCACACTTGAAGCTCGTGATTCGCAGAACGCTGCCGCCGCACGCCAATTCACTATCTCAACGCGGTTTCACTTGTAGACGAACTCTGCTTCACATTATTTGTGCTTGTCCGAAGAAGTTCTTGGAGACGCCGAGAGAGAGAGCGCCCCTTAAGAACCTGCCGGTTTATTTTGCATTGAAACTGACCGACGCACCTGTCCGCCATTATTCACATCACCGTTTCATAATGTTAAAGTTATAATTGGAGGCCCGTAATTGGACCCGCCGGACTTCATCCCTGAAGGCAAGAGATAAATGAAGAAATTTTACCAGCGGCTGCTGTTGCCGATACTGCTCGTTTCGTTCGCTTTGCAAGTGGTTGCCGGCGAGGCGGTCACGCTTAAGAACGGCGACCGTGTTTCCGGCAAGATCGTCGAAGAGTCGGAAGAAACCGTGACGATCGAGACCGAATACGCAGGCAAGATAACGATCGAGCGTAAACATATAGCGGCGATCGGCGAACCGAAACCGACAACGATTGCGAAAGCGATACCTGCCGCGGCCGAGAAGGCTGTCGCAAAGGTAGACACAAAGCCCGCTGCAAAACCAGCGGGGATGGTACCGGTAACCGCAAGACGCCCGGCACGTCTCTTCCGCGGCCCGATCTCTGAAGGCTGGGAAGGTAATGCGAATGTTGGGTTTAGTTTCACATCGGGGAATTCAAACTACACCACGATGAGCACAGGTCTTCGAGCGGTCAAGGCGGGAGGTCACGACAATCTGACCGTGTACGCTCGCAGCCTTTGGTACAGCAATCGCAACTCCGGTCGGATGGTAACAACACAGAATGCATTTTGGGGAGGCGCCCGTTACGACCGGGATATGAGCCGAAAGAATTTCGGGTTCGTCTCATACGACTTTGAACGGGACAGGCCAAAGGCCTTGAATTTCCGTTCGGTGGTCGGCGGCGGATTCGGAATGCACATGATTAAGAATGAACGCACCGAGTTGGATGTTTTGCTCGGCGCCGGATGGAATCGAACATGGCAGACCGGTGACAACACCGACACGCCGGAGGGCCTCGCGGGTGCGACTCTAAAGCACCGCTTTCACGAGAAGCTGCGAGTTCAGAATTCGATCACGTTCTTTCAAAACGTAACCGACCGCGCCGAGTACCGATTCATTTTCGACTCGACGCTTTCCGTCGACGTGACGAAACGGATCGGCGTTTTCATCACTGTCGGTGACCGTTTTAATAACGACCCACTTGGACTGTCGCGCAAGAATGACTTTCTGTTCACGACCGGAATGAAATGGAATTTCGGCAAGAAGCGTTGAGATTGAATCGCGCCGGACAATCGTTCAAAATAGCGGGATATGGTCAAAGAGGGAAACAAGGCCCCTGATTTCACGGCAAAAGATCAGGACGGAAACAAGGTCAGGCTTTCGGATTACAAGGGTAAACGGGTGGTGCTCTATTTCTATCCGAAGGACGATACACCTGGGTGCACCAAAGAGGCTTGCTCGTTCCGCGATGCGGACGCGGTTTACACTGCAAAAGGTATTAAGGTATTTGGCGTTTCGATCGATGATGAGAAGTCGCACCAGAAGTTCATCTCGAAATACCAACTTCCTTTCGACCTTCTCGCCGATACGGATAAAAAGATCGTCGAGAAATACGGTGTGTGGGGCGAGAAAAGTATGTATGGCCGCAAGTATATGGGCACGTTCCGCAGGACATTCCTGATCGGCGAGGACGGCAAGATCGTCAAGATATTCGACAAGGTCGACGTTTCAAAACACGCCGACGAAGTGTTGAAAGCATTCGGCGAAGCATAGCATCAATTTTATGAAGAAGCTTTTTGTATATCTCAGCTTGGTAGCGTTTGCAGCAGTTGGAATTGCGTGCGCTGAAACCGCCATAAACGATTCGATCGGCGACGTGGCTCAAACCTCAAACGTTGCGAATGCTGACGTTCATCAGGATGAAGGCCGTGATGCTCCACGCATCTCACTAGCCGACGCCAAGAAAGACTTTGACGAGAACACCGCGGTATTTATTGACACGCACTCCAAGGAACAGTTCGAACTCGAACATATCCCGGGTGCGATCAACATCCCCGGAAACGCGATCAAGCAAAACATGAATAAGGTTCCTAAGGGCAAGAAGATAATTGCCTACTGTTCCTGACCGAACGAACACACCAGTGCCAGTTTGGTATCTGAATTACACAAAGCAGGAATAACGAACTCTTACGCACTTCTCGGCGGAACCCGGGCCTGGCGCGACGCGGGCTATCCGATGGATAAGAAAAAATAACTATCCACTTGTCACT
>DAIOWA010000601.1:0-2414 GCA_036758705.1 Pyrinomonadaceae bacterium
TTGCTGATGGCTTGCTTATGATGCCCACGCCTGTTGGTAAATGAGTGGCTTTATCGCGGATGAGAATTTTCCGCACCCTAGCTTTCGCTTCTTAACGCAAAACGATATTGACGTGATTCATGTGGGCTTGGAATCACCGAGCATCGATGACAGAGAGGTTCTGCGCCTGGCAATCGAAAGCCGTCGCGTCTTGCTCACGCTTGATAGTGACCACGGCGAGTTGATCTACAGAGATCGTGTCGCCACCCCGCCGGGTATAATTCTTTTTCGCTTGCTTCAATACAGGCCCGACCAACTCGGCCGAGAACTGCTTCGAATGATCGATTTGAACTTCAATTTTGAAGGACTGTTTACGGTTGTTGGGCAGAATTCCGTTAGGCAACGACCACTATGACCGCACGCTTGAATGTAAACATCGACCACGTAGCGACGATCCGCGAGGCTCGGAAGACCATTGAGCCGAGCATCATTACGGCGGCTGTTATCTGTGAGCAGGCCGGGGCGAATGGGATCACGGTTCATCTTCGCGGTGATCGACGGCATATTCAAGATCGCGATATCGAGCTGCTGCGGGACGTAGTGACGACCTATTTGAACGTTGAAATGGCGGCGACGGAAGAAATGGTCGCGATCGCCGAACGCACCAAACCCGATGCGGTTTCGCTGGTTCCCGAGAGTCCGAACGAGGTGACGACCGAAGGCGGGCTCGACGTGATCGGAAACTTTGAGAACGTTAAGAACGCGGTCGAAAAGCTAAAGGCTGCCGGGATATTCGTCAGCATCTTCATCGACCCTGATCTCGAACAACTCGACGCCGCAAAGAGTGTCGGAGCTCAGCAGGTCGAACTTTGCACCGCGGAGTTCGCTGAACTCACGCTCTCAGCCCGCGCAACCCATGGCGAAGGTGCCGAGAAGGCGGCGTCCGAGGTCGAACGGATCCGAAAAGCAGCTGAGCACGCTCACGGGCTTGGGATGATGGTCGCCGCAGGCCACGGACTGACCTATCGAAACATCGGAGCACTCGCATCGATCCCCGAGATCGTCGAATTCAACATCGGCCACAACATCATTTCCCGCTCGGTTTTTGTCGGACTCAATCAGGCTGTCCGCGAGATGATCGAAGCAATTACATAGCAGTTTCACAAACCATATGACCTATACCAAGATGTTCCTCGCGGTGACGATCGTCATTGCTGCGCAGATTACAATTTCAGCGCAGTGCCTTTCCGGCAATTGTAAAAATGGAGAAGGTGTTTATAAATATCCAAGCGGTGCGAGCTACGAAGGAAAATGGGTCAATGATAAGCGAGAGGGTAAGGGGATATATAAGTCCGCCGATGGTGATGTTTATGAAGGCACCTACGTGAATGACAACAAAGACGGTCAGGGAACGTACATCTGGAAAAGCGGCAAAAAATATGTTGGTTCCTTCAAAAGCGGCAAACGAGAAGGTTTTGGTATCGAAACCTCCGTTAACGGCGACGTTTACGAGGGAAATTATGTAAATGACGAAAAGGAAGGTCAGGGAAAATATACCTTTGCCAACGGCTCCTTCTACACCGGCGAATATAAGAACGGCAAAAGAAATGGGCTGGGTAAATTTTACAATAAGCCATACAACACCTATCAAGACGGTAGGTGGCAAAATGGTGATCATATCCCCGGTTCTTCGTCTAGCCCTGTACAGAATAGTATTGCAGCCCCAGCCCAGACTGGCGACGGTTTCGGGTGTGTATACGGCGACTGCGTAAATGGCGAAGGCCGCTTCAAATTCAGCCACGGCGATATTTACGAAGGAACGTTCGCAAATAGCAAAATGGACGGCAAAGGATCATACATCTGGAAAAACGGGGATAAATATGTTGGCTCCTTCAACAGCGGCAAGAGAAATGGATTGGGCACCTTCTACTATGTTGATGGCGACGTTTACGAGGGAAATTATGTAAACGATCTGAAAGAGGGGCTGGGGAAACATACTCATGCCAGCGGCTCTTTCTACACCGGCGAATATAAAAACGGTAAAAGACACGGGCAAGGTGAATTTCACAATAAGGAAAAAAATGTGATTGTCAGAGGGCTTTGGGAAGATGGTGGCTATATCGCAGGAACCAACACTGCGCTGAATAAGAGAATAGCCGAAGCCAAAGCCCAATCCGACGCTGACGCCGCCGACCGTGCAGATCCCAACAAGATAAGAGCCGCGATCAATGAATACAGTAGGATCCATCCTGAGATCGAGAGCTTAGCTCGGAGATATGTTGCCGCCATCAACAAATACCGCCGAGCCGGAGATGCCCAGTTTTTGTACAAGGGAACTTCCGCAGACATTATTCGAACGAAACAAGTAGCTTTGGAAACTATCAGTAGATTTCTAGAGGAACACGGAAAATATCTTCCCGAAGACTTAAAACAGC
>DAIOWA010000602.1:0-2414 GCA_036758705.1 Pyrinomonadaceae bacterium
CCATAATCGGAGCAGGGCTTGCGGGGCTTCAATGCGCGAGACTGCTGCGGGCGAAGGGCGTCTCGGTTCTCTTGGCGGATCGCAAAAAAGATCTCTCGCAAGGTATTCACACGACGGGTATCTTTGTACGCAAGACCTTCGAAGATTTCGCATTCCCGGCCGGAACTCTCGGCAAGCCGATCCGCAGTGTTTCGCTCTATTCGCCCAAGCTTCGCCGCTCTGATCTCGAAAGCACATCGGACGAGTTTCGCGTCGGAAGAATGGACGTTCTCTACAAGTCGTTCCTAGCAGACTGCGTCGATTCCGGAGTCGATTTTCTGCCGGGAACGCGTTTCGTTTCCGTGGAAAAGAGCGACGCGGGATCTGTCGTCATGCTCGAATCAGAGGGCCGCGAGATCTGTGTAACTACCAAGGTCCTTGTCGGAGCCGACGGGGCGAACTCCTCGGTCGCAAAGGTCCTCGGACTCGACCAAAACCGCGAAATGATCGTCGGTTTCGAAGAGGTCTATCAGCGCCGTCAGCCGACTGATGACGCACGCCTTCACTGCTTTCTCGATGCCGAACTAGCACCCGGTTATCTCGCATGGATCGCCGACGACGGCCACCAGATCCACGTCGGCGTCGGCGGATACGCGGCCGATTTCAAGCCCCGTGCGGCACTCGAAACGTTCAAACAAAAGACGCGGCATATCGTCGATACAGATGCTCTCGCCTTTGTCGAATCTCGCGGCGGACAGATCCCGGTCGGCGGCGTGTTGAGAAAAATTGCGAATCGCCATGGATTGTTGATCGGCGATGCGGCGGGTGCAGTCTCACCGCTAACGGCAGGCGGACTAGACCCGTGCATGCGGCTTTCGACCTATGCCGCCGATGTCATTGCTGAGAGCGTGCGAACGTCGAACCCGTCGCTGCTGCGTCAATATTCCGGCGACGAATTTCGCGCCCGCTTTATCTCGCGTCTCTGGATGCGCCGAGCGATTTCTTCCGTCAAAAGCCAGACTGTTTTGGAACTAGGATGCGCCCTTTTGCGTGGAAGCCTAGGCGAACGTTTCGCCAGGCATGTCTTCTTCGGACGCGGGTCGTTTCCCGATGTCGTCATCAACCTTTCGGAACAAAGAACCTCGGCTAGCGTCAAATAGTCATTATGGAAACGATGCTACAGATCAACGACAGCACTCCGGCTCCGCGGCCGAAGTTCCTACAGCGGCAGTTCTCGTCCGTCCCGACTATCTCGCAGCGTAAATTTGACTGGTACTTTGGCGTTGGACTGCCGGTCGTCTGCATTGCCGCGGACCCGATCGTGTTTCGACACTGGCAAGGACTTCACCCTCTATTGATCGAATACAAGATATTTTGTTACGCGCTAAGCTCGGTATCGATCATGGCGATGGCCGCGTGGCTGCTGTGGGGCACCAGGCTAGGAGAACTGAGGCCTTTCCTCGGCGGATTGTTCCTCGTCGCCGCTGCCATCTCGACGATCGTCGGCGTCATTCTTTTACCCTTCAGCATGATCGGCTCGATAGTGCTGATCGGCCTACTCGGCTTCACCCCGCTGTTCTCAGGCTTCGTGTTTCTTCGAAATTCTTATCGGGCACTTGAGAGTTCCGCCGAGAATATGCCGCTTAACTATGTAGCCCGCGCCGCGATGCTCGCGGTTATTTACTCTCTTATTGTTCCTTTTGTATTGAATTTTTAGTAACTCGCGGACGGGGCGCCCGCGTTCCAAATATATGACGACGCGTACGAGAACCGGATTAGAGATCTTAGGCACAGCTGCGGTTGTCGGCTTGCTTGGCAATTTGCTTTTACGTGAAGGGCCTTGGGGCTTGAACGCTTTTCTGTTCGTGACCGCGTTCGTCACCGGGCTCGGCGTGCTTATGAAACGGCATCGGCCAGCGCTGATCACCAAGACGAACATCGCTCTGGCCGGTGCGATGATCTTCTTCGCGTCGATGTATCTGATCCGCGATGCCGAAGAGCTGATGGCCTGGGACACGTTCGCGATCATCATCCTGATGGGCGTGATGCTGCTCGGCAATTTCAGTCTCAAGGCGCACATCTCCGGCGCATTTCATTACGGCGTCAGCGTGATTTACGCAGGTATCACGTCCGCCGTCGGTTCGTTCGTTCTGCTTGGTTCGGATATCGATTGGACGACGATCCCGGCAGGCAAGTCGACGAAGCATCTCTTCGCCGTCCTTCGCGGACTCGCGATCGCACTGCCGCTTCTTCTCATCTTCGGAGCGCTCTTCATGGCCGCCGACGCCGCGTTCGAAGGACTCGTCAACAGCACATTCAATTTCAACATCGACACACTCGTCAGCCATTTCCTCCTGACCGCATTCTTCGCCTGGCTCACCGCCGGCTATTTCCGCGGCTCCCTAATGGCCCCCTTCGCCGCCGAAGGAACGCGG
>DAIOWA010000603.1:0-2408 GCA_036758705.1 Pyrinomonadaceae bacterium
CGGCAGGGAAAACACGCTGCGCCCTTCCTCGGCATTTCGGGCGTTGAACATAAACCCGAGATTGCCCATCAGATCGGCGACGCCCTGCGGTTCTAGAATGACCGTATACGTACCCGGATCGATCGTCTTCGCTCCCTTGCCTTCGAGCGCTTTTCTGATCGCCTCGTGAGCGATCCGCTGCGTGTCGAGCTTCGCGGTATCGAAATGGCTGCGAAGAAAATATCCGGAGCTTTGACCGTCCGACGTGCGAGCCGTCGTCGACAAACTCACATTCGTCGAACGCTCAAATTCGAAGTTGCCGTTCTTCGTCAAGGATCCGCCGGCCTGCACGCGTGTCGAATGAAACCCGGCGCCGATAACTCCGTTCTTCTCGCAATCGGAGATGATCGCCCCGATCGATTTCGCCCGAGCCGATAGCGACAGGTTCGCCGTCGATTCGACGTAGCCGTGCGTCGGTTTATACGTCTGAGCCCCAAGCGTCGGCACATATTCCCGATCGACCGGCGCCGTAACCGCGATCTTCTGAGCACGCTCGACCATATCCTTCAGGCTTGCGTCGTCGAGATCATTGGTCGATGCCGAGCCGCGTTTGCCGCCGACCCAGACCGTGACATTCGCGCTCCGCGACACGCGCGATCCGCTTGTGAGGATGTTGTTTCCCGCAAATCGCAGATGCGAAAGCTTGTCGCTCCCGACTCCCGCCGACGCGTCGTCTGCCTTAACGAATGACAATATCTTCTCAGTAAACTCTTTAGTTTCCTTTTCAGTCAGCAGCATTATTGATCGTCCTCCATCTGTCCGGCGTTCGGAGATGAAGCCGTGTTCAATACGTTGATATTCCTAAACCTCGCCACCGGACATCCGTGCGACACGGCGTTCGACTGGCCCGGTTCGCCCTTGCCGTCGTTGAACGATCCGGGTATCTCGTAGGTGTTCCTGCCGCCGAGCCCGTCGCACGCCCCCCAAAAATCCGTCGTGCGAGATTGATACGCAACGTCGCGAAGCATGCCGCCGACCTTGCCGTTCTTGATCTCCCAAAACGTCTGTCCGCCAAATTGGAAGTTGTACCGCTGCTGGTCGATCGAGTAACTGCCGCGTCCATATATAAGGATGCCGTTCTCGACTCCGCCGATCAGGTCGTCCTGCGTTGTATTTCCAGCAGATGGCTGAAGCGACACGTTCGGCATTCTCGGGAAGGGAACGCTGCCCCAACTATCCGCGTGCAGGCAACCGTATGATTTATCGCGTCCCACGACCTTCGCCAGATCGCGAGTCGTCTGCCAATCGACAAACGTCCCATCCTTGATCAGATGCCATTCCTGACCGGGAACACCTTCGTCATCCCAACCGACCGACGCCAGCCCAAACTTCTGCGTGCGGTCCGCGACGAAGTTGACGATCTTCGACCCGAACTGCAGCTTGCCGGTCTTGTCCGGCGTGAGGAAGCTCGTACCCGCGTAATTCGCTTCCCACAGCAGAGCACGGTCGAGTTCCGTCGGATGTCCGACCGATTCGTGGATCGTCAAAAACAGGTGCGACGGATGCAGCACAAGATCGTATTTACCCGGCGTCACAGACGGGGCCTTGAGCTTCATTACAGCGTGCTCCGCCGCAGTCTTCGCCTCGGCTGCCCAATCGTGCTTCGACATATATTCGTAGCCGATCGCCTGGCCTTCGCGAAGGGAATTGACCGCCTGAAAATCACCCGACTGACGATTCACAGCAGTCGCCGAGAAACTCGGATTCCCGCGGATCAGGTACTGCTCGATCCGCGAACCGTCCGAGGTGGCGAGGTATTTCTGCTCGTTCACCCACGCCATCGACGAGTTGCAAAAGTTGATGCCGGCAACGCTCAACGCCGCTTCATTGATCTTCAAAAGCGTCGCGATCTTCTCGTCTGCCGGAACGTCGAATGGATCTTTCTCGATCGGCGTTCGCCACGTCGACACGACCTTCGGCGTCGGCACGAGATCGATCTTCTTCTTTTGATAAGGAGCGTTCGCCTTTGCGATATCGACCGCTTCCTTCGTGACCCGCTGAACCTCGTCAGCCGTCACCAGCGGACTCCCGGCGAATCCCCAAGTGCCGTTAACAAGCACACGGACCCCGAACCCGAAGTTCTGTCCGCTCGAAACGTTCAGCACCTGCCGCTCGCGAGTGTTCACCGCCTCCAGCCGATACCGGTTGATCCGGATGTCCGCATACGAAGCCCCCAGCCTCTTCGCCGTAGCCAACGCCGCGTCCGCCAAAGCGTCCTTGTTCGCGTCGAACACCACCGCCCCCGCCGCCTGCGCGTCATAAACCCAACTAGGCAAAACCGCCGCGGCACCTAAAGCTATGCCCGCAGTCTTTACGAATTCTCTTCGAGAAAAACTCATTGATTGTTCACCTGATTTTGAAAATTGTTG
>DAIOWA010000604.1:0-2386 GCA_036758705.1 Pyrinomonadaceae bacterium
TCACTGCCGTTAATGCTTATCTCAAGAATACCGCCATCCCAAGTTGCCTCCGTATTGTACCTGTGACGGAAGGATACCGACGCCGAGGGCGACTGGATCGCGTAGGATGGTGATGTCAGGCTTGTTGTCCCGTTTTGCCCCGAGGTTGTTCCGGGCGGGTTCGCCGCGAATGCTGTGTTCGGCGCGGAATTTGGAGTGGTTGTCGTGGTCCGGAATTGGTTCACGCTGCCGTTACCTTCATTTGTGACCTGCCATCCTTCCGGGAGCGCGGGAGCAGTTACGCCATCGAAGTTTTCGGTCGAGGTGATAACGGAAGTTCCTGTATAAATTTTGCGCGTGAACGCCGCGGGCCCCAGACTGCTGGTTACGTTGATCGTGACATCAACTGCCGCTCCACAGGCCAGATTCGAAGGAAGCTTTAGCGTAAATGTATTACTTGCCGTTCCACTGTTAGCAATGGTTCCATACAAGACGGTTTGCGAACCGACTACCTGAACCGTGACGTTGTTTGCCGTCTCACCTGAATTATTAGTAAGCGGAATTGTAAGACTGACCGTTTCTCCGGGTTCAGGCACACCGTCACCGTCGCCGGTTGTGGTGTCCGACACGCTCATTTCCGGCAGGATGGCAAGATTCGGCATGTCGAACGCCTCGGTAACGCGAATTGTGCCCGTGCCCCCTCCGTCGAGGCTTGTGCCGCCGTTACTTTGCACCGTTGCCGAGAATCCGATTCCGCGAACCGCGAATCCTTGCCAAATGTCCGTGACATCCTCTGATGTGCCGCCGGCGCGTGCCGCGGCAATGATCGCGTCGCGTCCAGTAATGAAGTTTGGGTTAACTGGTGAGAGTTTCATTCCGTCGGTAACAAGCTGGAGTACACGCCGGTTGCCGTCTGCCCAACCCAATCGCTGGATCATTCGGGCACGAACTTCCCATAGTGCGCTGCTCCAAATTTCACCTGCCGCATGAACACCGTCCGACAGCGTAGTAAAGGCCGGGCTAAAGGCGCCGTTCGAAAGATTGATCTTCGTCGAGTCGATGTCGGCAAACGTGAGCGGGTTGTGTGGACGATTGTTTGGACCGCCGGTAGACGCCATGATCGCCTTTGGAAATCTGCGTATTCCGTAATAGCTGTTAGGAAATCCTATCCCACCTATTTGGTATGTCGCATACGCGGCGGCAGGGTATACGCCATCGACGGGATCGTCAGGTTGACTGAGCATAGAATGAGCGTAAAAATCCGACCAGCCTTCGCCCATGCCGCGTGAAAAATCGATATTTAATCCCGAACCATTACTATGGAGCCGATTCGAAAGGCCGTGCGTGAGTTCATGAATAACGACATCCGCGTCCAGCGACCCGTCTATGTCGATCGATGGCGACGTCCAAAGGTACATCTGCATTGTTGGGCGGCCGCCGTCGGCCGGAGTGGAGAAGTTGGCGTTGTTGGACCCGCTGCAATCCTGTGATTGAGCCGAGATCCTGTCGTTGCCAACGCCGCCTCGGCCAAAATTGTTAGTTTGAAAATTCCGATGCTGCTCCGTAAAACCGAGTCGATATGTCTCGTCATGATAGACGTTCGTGATGTAGAACAGCTGTGTTGTTATCGCCTTCTGAAAATCGGTTGGCGGTGAGTTAGTGCCTTGAGCGAGACAGGTCCCCGGTAATTGACCTGCGGGAAGTGGTGAATCTCCGGTTTGCGACCCCGCCGGGGAAGGGGTTGCTGGATTAAGAGCGAAGTCGAAGGTGCGACCGGAACTTGCTGACGGTACACCGTTCGGATCGATATGAGTGGGATTACCTCCGCTTCCAGGGGACGTATTGGGACTCTCACGATCGAGTCCGGCCTGAACGTTATTTCCATCCAAGGTCGTTGAGTTATCGGTCAGCCAGCCGAGATTATTGAATTCGTAAGGCGGTTCGTTCCCGATCCGCGTGATCAGTGTTCGGCTGATCGCTGCTCCCTGATTGGCGGCATTCGGAGAAGTTGGTCCGGGTGAGATCGGGAAAGGACTGTCTGCGATATTCACCATCGCGAATGGGTTTGCGTAAACTCTGAAGCTAGCCGTTTGAGTTTGATCCTCAGTCAGATTTTTTCGCCAAAGAAGATCTCCAGAGCGAGCATCCACGATCACGTAGTAAGTAGCTATATCTTGCCGGATAAGAACGCGCCACGCAGGCACGATCGATCCGGGCTCGAGTGGAAAGTACATCTTCTCAGCCGTCGTTCCAAACTCGGCGTCACCAAAGACCGCCTTAAGATCAACGGAGGCTTCTTCGTTCGGTTTTGTCTCAAAATCCAATACCTGATGGTTTAGGTATGAAGCGGCGTTTGCTACGGCTGCCGTTGGGTCGCCAAATTCGCGTGAAATATTTGCCGGTTCAG
>DAIOWA010000605.1:0-2384 GCA_036758705.1 Pyrinomonadaceae bacterium
CCGTGACCGAAGGTTCCACAGACATTCCCGGCACCAGCCGCTGCAGATCGCCGGGTGGATCTTGAAAGACTATCTTCACCGGCACGCGCTGAACGATCTTCACGAAATTGCCGGTCGCATTCTCGGCGGGCAGCACGCTGAACTTCGAGCCCGTTCCGGCCTGAAAGCTCTCGACCTTGCCATGAAACATATGGCTTGGAAACGCGTCGACCTTAATATCGACCGGCTGCCCGATCTTCATATTCTCGAGCTGCGTTTCCTTAAAGTTGGCCACGACCCAAACCTCATTCGATCGCGAGATCGCCATAAGGGGTGCGCCGGTCTGCACAAGCTGACCCTCCTCGACGCTCTTTTTAGTAACGAATCCGTCTTCCGGAGCGACGATCTTCGCATACGACAGATCCAACTCAGCCTGCTGGACCGCGACCTCGGCGGCCTGAATTCCAGCGTCCGCAGTGGCAATCTCTGACTCGCTCACATTCACGCGTTCCGGAGCAGCGTTCGCGTCTTCAAGCCTGGCCTGAGATTCGCCGACCTGTGATCGCGACGTGTCGATCTGAGCGACTGACTGTCGATAGCTTTGCTCCGCCGCCGCAACCGCCGCATCGGCTTCATTCACCCGCGACCGAGCGGCGATCGTCTGCTTTCGAGCCGCATTCAACTGAGCCTGCGCCGATTGAAAAAGATTGTTCGCCTGGTCGAGCGACTGCTGCGAGATGTCGCCCTTCTCGAACAGAGTACGACGCCGGTTGAGTTCGGTCTGTGCGAGTTGAAGATTGGAGACGGCTTGAGGTTCCTGAGCTTCTGTTTGTTCGAGCATCGCCGCCGCCGTCCGGGCCGCCGCTTTGGCCTGATCTATCTGCGCCCGCCGAGCATCCGCTGTGAATCGCGTCTGATCGACACTGCTCTTCGTCGTCTCTACATTAGTGAGCGCCTGCGTTTGCGCAGCCGCTGTCGTTTTTTTCGTCAGATCCGCGTTGGCAACCGCCTGGCCGCGATGGCGTTTTGCCGTTTCAAGCTGAGCCTTCGCTTGTTCCAGCTTTACTTCGAGATCGCTCGTGTTCAGCTCCAGCAGCAGATCTCCTTTGTGAACGAACTGATTGTTCACTACATATATCTTCGCTACATATGCGGAAACGCGCGGGCTTACCTGAACGATGTCTCCGTCGATAAACGCGTCGTCAGTCGACTCGAACTGACGTGCATACAGCCAATATCCCAATCCGGCCAATGCGACGAGCAGCACACCTGCGCCCGCAATGATCGCTATCCGCTTTCTCTTCCCATTACGAGGGGGTTGAGCGACCGGCTCTTCCCGCGACTCGATCGCGTCTTCCACCGCTTCCTGCCCCTCGTTCGACACTTCTTCTTCCATTGTTTATACACAAGCTCACTCGTGGTGAGTGTTTACTTACCAGTGTAAGCCCTACACCTAACCATAAGTCAACTCCGGAAACGACCATTGACCCGATACGTTTTCCGGTCAGGCTTTTTCCATTTTTCGGGCAACATTCCATCAACGAACATTCAAAATTTCCGCTCGCCCGGATTCATAAAAACCTAGGTTTCGGCTACACTTCTCAAAACTTACCCTTGGAGCAAAAACCTAAATGAATCGAACCTTCTCACCGCTTCGTCTTCTCGTCGTTCTTCTTTTCGTCACGGCCGGCGTCATTGCCCAATCCATCCCGTCCCCGAAAGACGTGATCGGGTTCACGCCCGGAGATGACCGCAAGCTCGCGAGTTGGGCCCAGGTGGTCGACTACTTCAAAAAACTCGACGCCGCCAGCGACCGCGTGATGTTCGAAGAGATCGGCAAGACGACAATGGGCGCTCCGTTCGTCTACGCGACCATTTCGAGTCCGGAGAACCTTAAGAACCTCGAAAAATACAAAGAGATCAATGCAAAGCTCGCCGATCCGAGAAAGCTTGGAACGCGGACGCCTTCGTCCGCGAGTGAAAAGGCCGCTCAACGGCTTATCAAACAAGGAAAGACGATCGTCCTCATCACCTTCGGCATTCACTCGACCGAGGTAGGATCGACGCTATCGTCGATGCTGATCGCACATCAGCTCACGTCATCGACGCACCCGGACGTGAAGAAGATCCTCGACAACACGATCATCCTGCTCGTCCCGAGCCTAAATCCTGACGGTGTCGACATCGTCAAAAACTGGTACGACAAAACGCTCGGCACGCCGTACGAGGGCACGTCTCCCCCGGAGCTTTATCACAAGTACGTCGGCCACGATAACAACCGCGACTGGTACGCGTTCACACAGGTCGAGACGCAGTTGACCGTCGACAAGATCCACAACGTCTGGCATCCGCAGATCGTCCACGACGTGCATCAGCAGGGAGCGAACGGCTCCCGGCTCTTTTTT
>DAIOWA010000606.1:0-2381 GCA_036758705.1 Pyrinomonadaceae bacterium
AGAATTTCACGTCGGCGAAGTATTTTCATGGCCGGCTTTCGGCGGCTGGAACGGGTTACGATGCAGCCGCTTCCGGCGGATCGAACCTCGGTCCGACGAACGCGAAACTGATCGACCGAGTGAAAGCCGATGCCGTAGCTCCGATCCCGGCGGACCTTGTTACAACGAGTGCGTCGGGACTTGATCCGCACATCTCGCCGGCAGCGGCTGAATATCAGATCGGCAGAATTGCCGCCGAGCGTGCGGTTAGTGAAGGGCAAGTGCGGGGTCTGATCGCGGAGTTTACCGAGAGCCGGACGTTCGGGCTGCTTGGCGAGCCGCGAGTGAATGTGCTGAAGCTTAACCTGGCTTTGGATACGAGATTTCCCGTTCGATAGATGTTCATTGATACGGAGACAACCGATGCCCCGAACCGGACCGATTCACGGCCGGTTGCGGATGTGCTGCTCGGCTCGGGTGGTTGCGGACGACTGCGGGTCTACATCGGTGCCGCTGCTGGTGTCGGAAAAACGTACCGGATGCTGCAAGACGCGAATCAGCTTCGCGAGCAGGGAATCGATGTTGTCCTCGCGGCAGTCGAGACTCACGGGCGTTTCGAGACAGAGGAGCAGATCAAGGATCTTGAACTCGTTCCTTTCAAGACGATCGAGTATAAGGGAGCGGTCTTTGCCGAGCTTGATGTCGAAGCGGTGATACGCCGGAAGCCTCAAGTGGCGATAGTTGACGAGCTTGCGCATTCGAATATCCCAGGATCGAAAAACGGGAAACGTTTCGAAGACGTTCTTGAGCTGATAGCCAACGGGATCTCGGTCGTTACGGCCGTGAACATTCAGCACATAGATTCGCTGAATGACGTGATCGCACGAACGACGGGCGTGACGGTTCGCGAGACCGTGCCGGATTCGTTCTTCAAGCAGGCGGACGAGATCATCGACGTAGATGTTTCGATCGACACGCTCCGGACGCGGCTTCGGCAAGGGAAGATCTACTCGGTCGAGAAGATCGAGCAGGCTCTCAACAATTTCTTTCGCAAAGGAAATCTCGCTGCGCTTCGCGAACTCGCGTTGCGGCAGGTCGCTCAACATCAGGCGACGCAGGACGAGGAATATCGCGAGAGGGAAGGGCTTGAACAGTTTGTCGTCCCGGAAAAAGTGATGGTCTGCATGGCGAGCCGTGGAAGTGCGGCGAGGCTGCTTCGAACTGCCGCGAGGATCGTCGGCCGTCACGCCTACAAGGATTGGTTCGCCGTATATGTCGAGACGCCGGACGAGGAACCGGGAAGGATAGAACCGAAAACCTATCGGGTGCTTCAGGAAAATATCCGCCTTGCCGAATCGCTCGGGGCCGAGGTGATCCGGCTGAAAGGGAAAAATGTTGCGGACGAACTGCTGAGGTTTGCATGTGAGCACGAGATAACCCACGTGATCTTCGGACAGTCAGCCCGCTCGCGTTGGGAGATCATTTTTCGTGGATCCGTCATTAATCGCTTTCTGAAGGAGGTAAAACACGCGTCGGTCCATGTCATTCCGATCGACGAAGATTCTTTATGAATTCTTTATGAAGAAGATGTCATTCTAATTTCTTCGCCTATTTTCATGAATGGCGAATGAGGCTTAGATGGCATCTTCTACAACGGCGGCGGCGAATGTTTCGGCGTCAAAGGGCGGTTTCAAGGATTGGTTTCTTCAGGGCGTGCGGCCGTCGGACGCGGCCGGAGCAAAGGAGCATAAGCATCATCAGCATAAATGGTGGCAGGTGATGTGTTTGACGGGCGTCGACTATTTTTCGACGCTTGGTTATCAACCGGGCATCGCATTCGTCGCGGCGGGCGTCTTGTCTCCGATCGCGACCTTTATTCTTGTCGCCCTGACGATTTTCGGAGCGTTGCCGATATATAATCGAGTCGCCGCCGAGAGCCCGCACGGACAGGGTTCGATCTCGATGCTGGAGCGTCTGCTGTCTCGGTGGAAAGGGAAGCTTTTCGTCCTGATGCTTCTCGGCTTCGTAGCCACCGACTTCGTTATCACCATCACGCTTTCGGCTGCAGACGCGACCGAGCACATCCTGCACAATCCGTACATCGAAGAGCATTTTCCGAATCTGGATCATCCGATCGCGGTGACGTTTGTATTGGTCGGCGTGTTGGCGGCGGTGTTCATCAAAGGTTTCAAGGAAGCGATCGGGATCGCGGTGTTTTTGGTCATTGCGTATCTCGCGTTGAATCTTATCGTCGTGTTCACCGGCTTTTATGAGATCTCGCTGAATCCCAGCGTGATCGGAAATTGGAAGGATGCGTTGTTTACGACGACGACCGCCGGCGGCCTGACGGAGCCGCGTTCGCTGTTTGCGATCATCGGGCTGTCCCTGCTCGTATTTCCAAA
>DAIOWA010000607.1:0-2380 GCA_036758705.1 Pyrinomonadaceae bacterium
GAATCGCCAAAGAAACACTCAACAAAATTGTCTTTTCTAAAAACGCCATTTTCTCGATCGACTCTCAGAGTTTTATCGCCAACTCCAATTCACCCCCAAGTCCGGTTTCGACGATCTTGCGAAGGGTCGAAAGGCGAACGTCCTTTATGTCGTTCTCGACCCGCGAGATATAGGCTTTATTCGTGCCCACCTTGTCCGCCAGCTCCTGCTGAGTCAGGCCCTTCTTTTTGCGGGCTTCCTGGATGAGATAGCCAAGCTTGAATTCCTCGAAGCCCTGTTCAAAGGCCTCGCGTTTTGGTGTTCCGCGCGCACCATATTCTTTTTCGATCAGCTTGGACAGGGATGTCAGGTTAGGATTTTTCTTCATAGTATTGTTGCCTTAGCCGCAGAGCGCGTTCTATTTCTCGCCTAGGCGTTTTCTGGGTCTTCTTTACAAACCCATTCAAAAGGATCACCAGTTTACCTTCATCAAAAAAGCAAAAGATGCGGTAGATGTTCCCGCCAAACTCGATCCTGACTTCGAATAATCCGTCTGTTCCTTCCAACTTTTTTAGGTACCTTTCCGATACCCGTGGAACGGTCTCGATAAGTCCGATCGTCCAGTAGACCTTATCTTTTGCCGGCTGCGGCAGCCCTGTCAGAAAATCTGTGAAATAGTTTTTGTAGATCTCGACAGTTCTGAATTTCTCCGCCATATATAAGACTATAAAAAGTTGTCCGATAAGACAACCGTTTCCTGTTCCTCATTTTCCCCAAGTGCGTTTAAAAGCTTCCAAATTTACTCAACTTCACATAAGCTATGCTTACCCTTATGCACGACGCTCCCGCGCCACCTCAGCCAACTACAAACCGGCTACTTTCCATCTTGCTGCCGGATGAACGGGAGTTTATTGAACCGCATCTCGAACTCGTTTCATTTCCCGTCGGTCATTTCGTCGCACTCGCTGGAGATGCCCTGAAGCGTTGCTTCTTTCCGAATAACGGAATGATCTCGCTGCTCGCCGAAACGCAAAATGGCGGAGCGGTCGAGGTTGGATTCACCGGTTTCGAGGGTATGGTCGGAACGCCGCTCGTACTCGGCAAAAACTCGATGCCGTATCAGGCGTTGGTCCAGGCACCTTCCGACGGCTACGTCGTGGACACCGGCCGCGTCCTTCAGCTTTTCGCCAAACGCGGGATCTTTCACGATGCCGTTCTTCGCTATAACTACGTCGAGATCCGCCAACTGACGCAAACCGCGGTGTGCAATCATTTCCACTCGATCCAATCGAGAATGTGCCGCTGGCTTGCCGTAATGTGCGAACGCTCGGGACACAAGCAGATCAGGCTCACGCAAGAGTTTCTTGCACACTTTCTCGGCGTTCAAAGAACAAGTATCGGCGCTATTGCAAGTTCACTTCAGCGCGAAGGGATCATCGACTATAGCCGCGGGAAGATCGAGGTTCTCGACCTCGAACGCCTTCATCTAAATTCGTGCGAGTGCTTTCATTTGATCTGTCAGGAGTTTGCCGAACTTCTCGCGGTGAAAAAAGATCCGGATATGTCGGGAACCCGACAGACAGCCCGCGTATGATTTCGCTAGGCTGACCTCACTCTCCATTCATTCATCAACGATCACCGGGGAACTTTCTGAACACAGGTCCGCAACCTTTCAATGGAGCAAAAACGCTTTCTCATCGTTGAGGACGATATTGAGTCCTGCAAGATCCTCAATATCGTGCTTGCAGACTACGAGCTTTCGGTTGCGCACACCCTCGCGAGTGCGCGATCGCATTTCCAGAGCCGGCATTTCGACATCTATATGCTGGACAACTGGCTGCCGGATGGTTCGGGCATCGATTTCTGTCGAGAGATCCGCTCGACCTATCCAGATACTCCCGTTATCTTTACGTCTGCTGCGGCTCATGCCGAAAACATTGACGAAGCGGCAAACGCCGGATCGACGCGTTATTTGGTAAAACCCTTCGACCCGTTCGAACTCCAAGAAATTGTCAAAGAACTGCTTAGCTGACGCGAAGCGAAAGCTGACTCCCACGCCGCAAGCAGGCCGGTTCTAGGATCGGCTCGCTATCGACCCAATGTATTGCCGCGTGACCTCCTTCAGCTCCGCGTAAGATGGGATCACATATAGGATCGGCTGCATTTCGCTGTAGTCGTATGGGGTGTTGATCACCTGTTCGAGATCGAACGGACGCCGCTCGACGTTATCCGAGTACGCGTGTTCGAGCTCGCCGAAACTTGAAAGCAGTCCTGCGCCGTAAGCTTTGACTTCGCCCTCGTGCTCGACCATTCCGAACTCGACCGTAAACCAGTAGAGCCTGCCCAATTCTTCCAGCTGCTTGTCGTTTGCAACGCGCGCTCCGTGGCCGATGAACTGTGA
>DAIOWA010000608.1:0-2370 GCA_036758705.1 Pyrinomonadaceae bacterium
GGTCGCTGGACAGTCGCTGGCCGGTTACAAGACAAAATTGCTCACGCTGCGACGCTTTTTTGTCTTCATTTTGTAACAGTCGGGCGACTCATCGAATATGGATTGACCTCGATGAGCGGCGAAGGATCTAATCGAATCGCGAAGATCGCAAAGGCCGCAAAGTTTTTGTTTATTCGTTCCCGGTGGCCTCCTTGTTGAAGAAACAAGCTAAAGCTTGGAACTCTGAACGTGCTAAACTGCCAATTGTTATGGGACAGATCGTAATTGATATACCGCAGAAGAAAAATATACGCTATAAGATAGACGGTCCGAATGCGAACGTTATCCTTAGTACGCTGAAAGAGGTGGGAGTTCCCGTAAAAAACACGGCGACCAAACTGAGAAAACGCGAGTTGGAAGCGTTACAGGATGCAGAAGATCTTGAGATCGCCAGGAAGCGGTGGGCTAATTTTGTAAGATCTGGTGAGAAAGGCCATACCATAGAAGAACTTCAGCGCGAGATCGAGAATGACGCATAAGTATAGGGTCATTATCGGGCCAGAGGCTCGTAAAGATTTTCGAAAACTTCCGAAACCGATCAAGAAACGCATTGTCAAAACCATTAAAGGTTTACGTACAGATCCGAGACCGCATGGTTATAAGAAACTAGAGGGCTTTCCGAAAGAAAAATTCTACCGACTCCATGTCGGCGATTACCGTGTGATCTATCGCATTCAGGACGACGTAGTGACCATCTTTGTCCTTGCCTTTCTAAAGCGCAACGAAACAACCTACAAGTTCTAGTTCTACAGAATTCTGAACCCAACGACAGGCCCGCTGCCTGTCGTACTTTTTTATGCGGGAAACGAATGACTTTTTTAATGACGGATTCGGGTGGAAGTGTAGGCACTGCCATCGCGAGTCAGAGACACAGATAGCCGGGCATTCGCGTTTTTTTGTCGAAGGTGAGGCGGAGTCGAAGCAGCCGGATCTGGCGAATTCTGCGATGGCTAAATGGGCTGATCCGGCGCGGACGACGCTGACTTGTCCGCGGTGCGGGATATCGGAGATTGTCGAGAAGGCTTGAGGGAGTTTTTTAACGCAGAGAGCGCTGAGGACGCAAAGGTGGATTTCTTACTCCGCGTTCTCGGCGGTCTCTGCGTTTAAAGACACAAGCTCGGACTCTGGACACGTGATAGTCTGTAGGAAATGGTATTTGAACGAGAGTTAGAGGTCGCGAAGGGGCTGGCGGAGAAGGCGGCGGTTGAGATATTGGAGCACTATGCCCGAGAGATCGTTGCGGAGGAGAAGGTTGGAGTCGATAGCTTTTCCGAGCCGGTAACCGCGGCGGACCGGGCGGCGAGCCGGATAATTGTGGAAGGGCTGGCGGAGGCATTTCCGGATGACGCGATCTTGTCGGAAGAGGAAGTTGATGTTCCTTCGGTGCGGCTCGGCCGCGAGCGGGTTTGGATAATCGACCCGATCGACGGAACCGCGGGATTTGTGAGGAAGGAAGGAGATTTTGCCGTTCAGATCGGGCTTGCGGAGAAAGGCAAGGCTGTTGTCGGCGTCGTCCTGCTTCCTTTTCACCGTGTCACCTATTACGCAACGTCGGGCGGCGGAGCATTCAAGGAATGGGCCGTCGGGGCGGAGCGGCTCGAAACCTCGTTGGAAACCGATTACTCAAAGATGTATATGGCCGTTTCGCGGAACCATCCGAATGCGAAGATCCGTACGGTATTGCAGTCGCTCGGCGTCGCCGGCGAGATGAATCGCGGGTCGGTCGGCCTGAAGATCGGGCTGATCGCCGAGCGAACGTGCGATCTCTATATCCATCTTTCACCTCGAACAAAGCTTTGGGATACGTGTGCTCCGCAAGTGATCCTTGAGGAAGCCGGCGGCCGTCTGACCGATCTGTTTGGCGAAGAGTTTCGATACGACATCGAAGACCTCCAAAACCACGGCGGCATCTGTGCGACGAACGGTGCCGCTCACGACGAAACGATCAAGCGCCTACGGCCGTTGTTGAATGAGTTTGGAAGATTGAAGTACCGGTCGAAGGGAAACTAAAAATTGAGATCGAGGCCTTTTGAATTTCCCAAGACCTCTCTTTGCGGCCTTGGCGGCTTTGCGTGAAGCTTCTTAGTTTCAACCCGGATTCAGCACTAGACCAATTGGTGTGTTTTGGTCCTTTTGATTTTCATCTTATTCAGATTTGTTCATCTTGTTCAGTGGTTAAATTCTTTTTTTTGACCACAGAACAGGAAGAATAAGAAGAACAAGAAAGAAAAGATCCTATTGCTTGATCTGGGTTCAACCCAAAGTGATGCTCGGTGTTATTTTCGGGTAGTTCGGCTATTAAATCCGAAACCACTAAACCCACGAACTCAC
>DAIOWA010000609.1:0-2369 GCA_036758705.1 Pyrinomonadaceae bacterium
CTTCCCGCAGAATTCGAGCCTGAACGGTAAAGAGGGCTGGGGTTCGCTGCAGATGGACGAGGTCGGCTATCCGCTGATAATGGCGTGGCAGATAGGTAAGTTTGATAAGGAGACTTATGAAAAGCACGTCAAAAAAGCGGCCGATTTCATCGTAAAACACGGCCCGTTCTCGCCGCAAGAGCGTTGGGAAGAACGGCCCGGCTATTCGCCATCGACCATCGCTGCCGAGATCGCCGGACTCGTATGCGCGGCTGACATCGCCAAACGCAACGGCGACAATACATCAGCCGAGGTTTATTTAAAGACTGCCGACAACTGGGTAACCAACATCGAAAAGTGGACCGCGACGACCAAAGGCAAATACGGCGACGGCAATTACTATCTCCGCGTCTCAGAGAAAGGCGAGCCCGACGCGGGCCACAAGATCGAACTCAATAACAATGCCGGAACCTTCTACGAGCACGAGATAGTCGACGCCGGCTTCCTCGAACTCGTCCGCCTCGGCATCAAGCGTGCGGACGATCCGCTGATAGTGAAATCGCTCAAGGTGATCGATCAGCTCATCAAGATCGACACCCCCAACGGCCCCGCGTTCTATCGCTATAACCACGACGGCTACGGCGAAATGGACGACGGCCGCAAATGGAACTTCGATGGCAAATACACCGGCAAAGGCCGCCCATGGCCGTTGCTGAGCGGTGAGCGAGGGCAGTATGAGATCGCTTTGTGCAACGCGATACGACCACCGGGTTTCTTGGCGCGCGGCAACCCTATATGTCCGAATCCTGCGAGCCCTCGCCTCGATCACATGCTCGCATTCGCCAGCGAAAGCCTGATGCTGCCCGAGCAGATCTGGGATAGAAAGACTGCTCCGCCGAACGCCGACCGCCGATTTATGCCCGAGTTGAAGTTCGGCAAAGGTACGGGTTCGGCAACGCCTCTCGCGTGGTCAATGGCACAGTTCATCCGCCTCGCGACAAACCTGAAAGCCGGCCGCAACCTCGACACGCCGCAGATCGTCTACGACCGGTATGTAAAAGGGATTAGGTAGAGTATTGTTTGCGGATCTTAAAGCGGATGAAGCGGATATTTCGGATCAACCGGATAAGAATCCGCCCTATCCGCTTCATCCGCTTTAAAAAGCTTGTGTGTTATTCCGCAGCCCGCCGGATCTCCCGAAGCGACAGCCCGCGTTTTACAAGTATCAAAAGGCCAATTGCCGTCCAAAACAAGCTGCGGCCTTTTCTTATTATCGCAAGCGTGACGCCGATCGCCGCCGCGATACCGACAGTCTCCGCGACGAACTGAGCACCGGCTTCGTCCACGCCGATAACGAACGGTATCAGCTTGAAAACTATGGTGATCAGGCGGCTGACGGACTCAAGCAAGAACGCGTTAAGAAACTGTCCCGCCGGCTCGACAATGCGAGTAAGGATAAACCAAACCTCGATCACACCAAGCACATGAAACATAGTCTCTGTCAGGCAGATGGGAAGGAAACGCTTGGGATGCCGACGATAGAAACCGTAGATCAAATTCTCAAACAGCCGCACCTGCAGTCGGCCGTCTTCGAGCATTCGGGTGAACCATCCGCGGCGATACAGCGATTCGCATACCTCACTCGCCCAATGCCATTGGCGAATGATCAGCAACGCCAAAAACACAAAGGTCGCCGCGATCAACCCGATCAGCACGTCGATCATTATCGTCGTCGTTTCGTCGAGCGCAAATCCACGGACAAACGTAAGGGCTCCGAGGATAAGAAAAACGCTGGTCGTAAAGCTGTAGAAAAGATTCTCGGTAGCGACGGACGAAAGTCCGACAACCAGCGGCACCTTCTTCCGCACCGCGACCGCCTTCGCCGTACCGCTTATCAATATCCCGAGCGGGATCATACTGCTCATCGCCTCGCCGATCATCACTGCCGGGATCGTATCTTTCAGCCGCAAGTGATACGGCTCATAGACCGACAGTTTCCACGCGAGCCCTCGCATCAATATCCGGGCAGCGTAGATCAACAGGATGACGCCAAAGCCGACCCAGCCGAAGTTCGCGATATTCGCCGCTATCTCATGAACGCCCGTCGAATAGACGAAATACGCAAAAAGCAGCAGCCCGGCAAACGTAAGTACCGTACCCAGAACCTTTAGCCGGTTCGCGTGCTTTTCGCTTAACTTTGCTTGGATCTCGCCCTGAGCCGGGCTGTGCGGTTCCGAATTCACTCGTCGTTGCCTAATACTTTCGCTTCTGATTAGAATGGTATTTTATCGATACACGAATAACAAAAGCTTATAGGTTAAATGTATGAGTACTGCAGCAAGTATGGCTTTATCAAACGCCGCATTGACGACACTTTCTGAAGAAGAAGA
>DAIOWA010000610.1:0-2360 GCA_036758705.1 Pyrinomonadaceae bacterium
CAAGCCGCGCTCGATCTGAGGCCGCTGCTGTTGCTGTCCGGGGCCTTGACGAAACAGGTCGTCGAGATTGAATTGCGTCTGCGAAGTTGGCTTGCCTTTAACTTCGGCCTCGATCCGTACGACTGCGGGCGAGGTCTTTTCGACCACATCCGCGTACGAGGTCCGCACGCCGTCCACGACGATCGGCGCCGCCGGAGCCGAAGGCTGAGCCGGAGCCACAGGCTGTTCGCCGCTGAGTAAGCCGGTTTTGCATGCAGAAAGGGTAACGAGCGAGATCAACGATGCCGAGAGGATAAGATTACGGTTAAACATCAGAACTTCTCCGAAGAAATATCTATACCTTAAATTCTAGCGTTTCGCGGGTGAGATTCAACACTTATCATTCTTTTACGATATTTCGAGTGAGATGTTCGGTTATTTCGCGCCAGATCGGCGTCCGGCGCCGCACATGTGTCAGTAGCCCGCACGTAGTAAGGGCGCCCTCAAGAACAAGGCGCCGCGATTGTCGCAAGATGCTGGCCGCCGCCACGCTTTCATTACGCGGTCAACATTTCGACAGGCGCCCTTACTTACGTGCGGGCTACTGACACGTAGCTACGGACACAGGTGCAGCAGTCCGGAAACAAAAAAAAGGACAATGAACAGCTTTACTGTCCATTGTCCACTTTCAACTGTCCACTAATTTAAGGTACGTCGATCGACATATCCTTGCCTGAGAAGCTGAAGTTCGGACGTTTGCGTCCTTTCATGAACTTCGCGGCCGTCTGCGACAGGGCAGTGATGATCATCGGCAGAGCGATCGACGGGTCACACGGAACGAACGCAGTTGTCGCTCCCTTGCCGAGTTTGCCGAAGTTGCCGGTGTGGCTGCCCGAATAAGACGGGGTGCGAGCGTCGAGCGGCACCGAATCCGTCGTGATCGAGATTGCGTACTTATGGCCGCGCGGATTCGTTCGCGTGATGTACGACGAGATCTCGGCGACGTTCAACATACTCTGGCTGTGAGCACTTCCGAGCGTGATCAATGCCGAATTTCGCGTCTTCTGCGCGATCTGCATCATCTCGATCGTATCCTGCGTGCCATCGAATGAAATGTGCGCCTTCTTCTCAAACTTCGCACGAGCGAGTCCGACTGAAAGTTCGCTCCCAAGCAGGTCCGGACAGAATACCGGAATTCGTGCTTTATAAGCAGATGTGATGATGCCGTCCTCGTGGGCGATCTCAGCAAGTTCACGGCCCATGAGCAGAAGAAATTCGCGGATCGAATACGGACGCGTTTGATCCAACTGATTGATCACGCTGCCGACCCATTCGTCAGCTTCCTGATATTCCTCACGGTTGATCAGAACGTCACCGACTCTCGATACGTCCGACGCGGCCAGCTCTTCATCCAACATACTCGGATGACCTTGAAAATGGTTCCTGCCCAGCGTCTCGTGAATGTCCTGGTAGATCACCGTGCCCGAAAGCACGAGAACATCTACGAAACGATTCTTGATCACGTATGCCAGCAACCGCCGCATCCCGGACGAGATAAGATTACCCGAACCGGCTACATAGATGGTCGAGTTGTCATCGAGCATGTCGAGCCAAATGCGGTGTGCCTCGGCCAACTGACGTGCCCCAAATCCGGCTCCTTCCATCTTCTCCAGCAGTCCTGCGATCGAACGATCGCGGTCGATCGCCACCGGGCGAGTCGGGACCGTGAGAAACTTTGAAGCCTTTGTCTTTTTCTGAGCTACCATTCGATAGAATCTCCAATATATGATTTCGATTCCTACTTGCTCGGATTGTGAGCAAGGTAGGTATAACTTTCCGCCTGATCCTGGTAATACTCGATCAGATCGTTTCCTTCCTTTGTAGAAAGGTTTCCATCCTTGATACGCGCGAGTATCGCGCGGCGGAACGTGTCGTGCAGTTGTTCCGCATCAAATCTGACCTGCGAGATTGAATCGGCGAGCGTCGCTCCATAGATCACCTTCTTGATGATCGGGCCGTCCTCTCCGATGTAAATATGAGCCTCATGCGGGACGCCGAAGAGGTTGTGGTTATTGCCCATAACCTCCTGGTACGCTCCGACCAACATCATTGCTAAATAATAGGGCTCATTTTTTGTTAGCTTGTGGAGCTCAAGCACGGGTTTAACGTCGTGAAGATCCACAAACTTATCAACGATACCGTCGGAATCGCAGGTAATATCACATAGCGTAGCATATTCCGTGGGCTTTTTGTTGAGTTTATGTATTGGAATGATTGGAAATAGCTGTTCGAGGGCCCAATTGTCCGGCATCGACCGGAACACCGAGAAATTCGCCAAATACTTTGCACAAAGCAGCCGCCGAAGGTCGTCGAATTCCTCC
>DAIOWA010000611.1:0-2357 GCA_036758705.1 Pyrinomonadaceae bacterium
CCCGCGAGGTGTCCATGAGTCGCGCTGACGCCGACGAATTCCGCAAGGATCACATCAAACTTCAGCCCGAGCCGATCCAACCGCTCACGCAGTATTTGTTCGGCAGCCTGCGCTTTCCGGTAAGCATCCGGCCACGAATAGACGAGCGTACCGACGGCCTTCCATCCGTGCGAATACGCAATCGAAACCTTGTAGAAGTCGGTATTCGGATTTCCCTTGATGCCGAACACTCGCACTCGGTCCTTGCCGGCATCAGCGAGTTGAATAGATGAAAAATCGGCAACAACATCCGGCGTTATGTACGCCTTCGGGTCGCCCATTTCGTAAAGGAGTTGTTCCTTTACCGACTGTACGTTGACGCGGCCGCCCGTGCCGTCGTGTTTGGTGACGATGAACTCGCCGCTTGGCGAAGCCTCGACAATAGGGAATCCGACGTTTGCCAGGTCCGGTATCGAGTCCCATTCGTACTGACAGTTTCCGCCGCTCGCCTGTGCACCGCACTCGATGATGTGTCCGGCGATCGTTCCGGCGGAGATCAGGTCCCACTGATCGAATTTCCACCCAAACTCATGCATCAGCGGAGCGAGAGTTAAACCCGTGTCGGTCAGACGCCCGCCAACGACAATCTGAGCATCTTTGTCGAGAGCTTCGACCAATCCGGATGCACCGAGATAGACGTTTGCGGACTGAACCTTGTCGCGGATGTCGGCCAGCGGTTCGCCAGTTTCCATGTTGCTGATCTCGATACCTTTTTCAGCAAATTCGTCGAGACGCGGCAGGATGTCGTCGCCCGTAACGACCCCGATCTTTACCTTGCCGCCGAGTCCGAGTTCGCGAGCCGTTTCCTTGATCGCCGCCGCACATCCTTCAACATTAACGCCGCCCGCGTTCGAGAGGACCTTGATGTTTTTTTCGACGCAGTCCGGCAAGATCTCGCGCATCAGCGAAACGAAATCACGTGCGTAGCCGGCATTCGGATCACGCTGACGCTGTTTCTGGACGATGCTCATCGTCACCTCGGCGAGGTAATCCAGCATCAGATAATCGATCGGCCCGCCCCGCACCTGATCGACCGGAGCTGTCAACAGATCTCCCCAAAACCCTTGCCCGCTCGCAACTCTAACCTTCTCTTTCATAAGTATTTATTAAGCGAGTATAAGCCCCACATGCCAGTTCGGATAAATGTACTATTAATTGCCGTGCTCTTCGCCGCTATCGCCGACCTTCTTCGAAGAGAACGCGCTCCTCTTGACCAGCATCACAGCTCCGACCGCGACGAGTCCCGCAGCGAGTCCGAAAATAACATCTTTAAGGATCGAAGGAAGCTGCGGCCACAGCTCGTGCAAATAATGTATGTTGTGCGAGAAAATTCCACCCGCGACTAAGATCAGAGCGATCGTCCCGACGACATTCAGGAGACGGATAACCTTTGGCAAAAGGTTGACCAGGAATCGGCCAAACTTGGCCCCAAAGCCTTTCTCTTCCGCCGCACCGAGCAGCTTGTAGCCAATGTCATCCATCCTCACGATCAAAGCGACGATCCCATAAACACCAACGGTTGCTACCAAGGCTACAACGGAGACGGTGAATATCTGAATCGTCAGCGGCTTGTCCAATACGGTTCCGAGGGAAATGATCACGATCTCGATCGAAAGAATAAAGTCGGTCGAAATAGCCGATTTTATCTTAGATCGTTCCCCCGCTTCACTATCTTCGAGATGTGATTGCGTAACTGGATGATGATGCTCGATCCGATGAAATATCCAGTGAAGAATTTTCTCGACGCCTTCGTATGCCAGATAGATCCCGCCCAGGATCAACACCACGACAATGGCCGGCGGATAGATAACGTTCAGTACAAACGCCAACGGCACGATTATCAATTTGTTCAAAAACGAGCCCTTTGTGATCGCCCACAATACCGGCAATTCCCGAGACGAGACAAATCCCGTTGCCTTTTCGGCGTTTACCGCCAAGTCGTCGCCTAATATGCCCGCCGTTTTTTTGGTTGCTACCTTGCTGGCTAAAGCCACGTCGTCCATCAACGCAGCAATATCATCTAAAATTGCGAAGATTCCTGATGCCATGACTGTAGAATACTGATCTGAGCGTGAAACTTACGATCGCCTTAATGCGGGAACATCCGGAACATAAAGCGAACCCGGGCCCTGCATACAAAGTTAGATCTCGCAAACACTGTCCGGCCCCGCGCGCAACTCTTACCTTCTCTTACATAACAATACGGTAATCGAGTATAAGGTGAATCAGAGCAATCCTGAAAACGCCGGGCTAAAGTCCTTCACGGAATAGTATCTATTCGCTAAACTATAAGAAATGAAATGCTTCCTCACGTTCTT
>DAIOWA010000612.1:0-2355 GCA_036758705.1 Pyrinomonadaceae bacterium
GAGCGTAAGCGAGTGTGTCCAACTCAACCAATCGGGCGCCTAAAGCAACCGGACCAGTCGAAACTTGTGCGGCTTCTCTTGCCAACCCGAATACTCGCACTGGACACACTCCCTTACGGTCGTGTTTCGGCCTTGTCATTATCGGTATATACTGCTCGCTGAAATGTTTCGATCGATCTCTCATATTTTCACCCCAATCTTTCTTGCGATCGCGGCAGCGATTTGCACCTACAGCCAGGCGACGCCTAACTGCCCCACTATCACTGTTAGTGGCCCGGCGGGGATCCCGCGTCCCGGCGAAGGCTTTCATTTCTCAGCGACTATCGAGGGAAAGGTTCCGAATGATGTTTCCTATAAATGGACGGTTTCGGAGGGAACTATCGTCCGAGGTCAAGGAACGGACAAGATCAAGGTGGATGCCGATTGGGAGACGAGTGGAATAAGCCTGACGGCGACGGTAGAGGTATTTGGCCTTCCGAAAGAGTGTCCGAATACATCGTTCGAAACGGCTAGCGTCAGCGTCGATTATTTCGATCCTATTCTCGTCGACGAGTACACCACGCAACCTAGCCGCATCGACGAAGCTCGTCTTTCGAAGTTCGCGTCCGAGATGAGCAAGTACCCAAACAATTTCGCGTATGTCTATGAATACTTTCGCCCGGGAACCAGAACGACCACGATCGAGCGAAAGAACTCCCTCACAAAAGCCGCGCTCGTAAGGGCCGGATTGCCTGCCGACAATTTCAAGATCGAAGTTGTCACCAACGCCGAACAAAATCGAACCAGGCTCTATCGCGTTCCGCCCGGAAGAAACAACCCAACACCCTAGTATGAGACGTCTGGTTCCCACAATTGTTATTTTCTCTTTCGTCGCAATCGCGGTATCCGCCCAGGATTCGTGTCCGATTCTCACGGTCGACGGTCCGGCGGGGATAGTGAACGTCGGTGATATTGCGACGTATCGAGCAAGCTTAGATCTCAAAGGATCGCAAGTTACACCGACGTTTCGATGGACGGTGAGTGTTGGCGAGATAGTATCCGGACAAGGAACGAATACTATCGAGGTTCGTCAGCCCAACGCGTGCCTCACTGCTACCGTCGAGGTCGACGGATTTCCCGAGTCATGCCCGTTGGTTGCCAGCGAGACATCTTGTGGCGATCCTGCCCCGGAAGCGGTAAAGATCGGCGAGATGTCGAACACATCGCCGCCAGATCTTGAAGCTGTAAGGCGCTTTCGGGACGAACTTCGAGCGAACCCGAACAATCAGGGTTTTATATTTCTTGCATATCCGCCGAACCTTCCGAAGGCAAAGCTCGCCGCTCGTGAAAATGTCATTCGGGACCTGCTGACAAAAGAGAGGTTCATGAGTGATTTTGGCGGTTCGCGCATCACGCTGGTCCAAGCGACGAGCAAGCGCGACATCACCGAGTTTTGGCGTGTCCCGCCCGGTGCGACCAACCCGACCTGCGAGTCGTGTGATTACGTCAGGGGCTGTTCTTCGATCGGGATCAAGAGGACAGCGGGCATCGTCAAAGCCGGCGACCAGGTAGTGTTCTCCGTAAGGGATGCTGTTGAGGGTTTGTCCTTCTATTGGACGGTAAGGAACGGAAAGATCGAAAGCGGTCAGGGAACTTCGTCGATCCGAGTCCTTCCTACCACCTACATAACCCGTCCGGTTACCGCGACCTTGAAGGTCCGAGGCCTTCCGGAGGGCTGTGCCAATACGTTTGAAGAGAGTTATAGCGTGCCGTGTCATCCGTATCTTGCGACCTCGGTCGACGTTTCTTTCTGGAGCGAGTATCGAACCATTCCGTGGACACGCGAACGGAAGGAGATCGAAACGCTCTTTTCCCGAGCCCTCCACCGGCAGCCTGAGAAGATCGCGTATATCGAGAAAGGGTTTCCGCTCAACTCGACTGTCCGCGAGCGGGATGCGGCCATCCGCCGAATACAGAACTACGTTCACACAACGCTAAAAATTCCGCGCGACAAACTCTTCGTCCGCCCTCGTATCGGCCGCTCCGCAACCCGGCTCTATCTTGTCCCCGTCGACTCTCCCGCGCTCAACGAAAATTGGAAGGACTCCTGCTCACAAGACCCGACTTGACACTCTCAAGACTTAGAATTATTCTAATATCAATTCAGCCGTACGCTGAAGAGAGAGATGAATACGACTAGCATTAAAGAGTTGGGACTGACGAAGCAGCGGGAGGTAGTGCTGCAGGTCATCCGAGACGCACACGAGCATCTTACCGCGAACGAGGTTTTTACGGCGGCGAAGGGGTTGCTTCCGACCATCAGTTTTGCGACTGTTTACAACAGTCTTCGTTATCTGAAACAGTCCGGCCACATCG
>DAIOWA010000613.1:0-2347 GCA_036758705.1 Pyrinomonadaceae bacterium
CGAAATAGTAGGCCCGCGGCGGGTTGCCGTCGTTGTAGATGAAGATGTGGAAACAGGCGTTGACGCCGTATTCGATCAGGGCGTCGAGCTTGCCGTCGCGTTCCATCTCGGCGAGTTTGGCCATCACAAAATTCTGCTCGTCCGCGGGCATATGCTTGCGTGCGAGGTCAAACGCGCAACCCGATGTATGCGGCGGCAAACTGCCTTCGCCGCGGACCTTGAACGAGTTTGCGTTACCGGAGTTAAGCAGTATCTGATAATCCATCGAACGCGTCAGCGATGTCACGCGCAACGGGCGTCCAAACCGGCCGTGATACGCATCTGACAGCTCTTTCAAGATAGGCTTCGCCCGTGGGTTGAACATACGCAGAAGCCGCATTCGCATCTGTTTGCGATCGGCGGGATTGTTGAGGTCGTACTTTTTCCCTGCGAAGTTTTCAGCAAGCTTTGCCAACGTACTAAACTTCGGATGGCCGCTCGTGATCTCGGCACGTTCGTTAGGAAACGCGAATGAACTGATCGGCGCATCCTGAGCCGAGCCGCCCACGTCGAGATAGAAACTGTCCGTAGCCATCGGCATTTCCTGCAGCCGCTGCAGCGGATCCGTACTCATACGCTTTTCCGCAAGGTCGGCAAAATCCATCGGCTGATGGTAGCCCTCCTTCTTCATCTCGTTAAGCTTCATCTTCTGTTTGATGACGCCGTCGCCGAAGAGTTCTTTGGGTACATTCAGACCGGCGGGCCGAATCCCGGCCTCACCGGGCCGCGGCTCGAAAGCCTTTCGCTTCGCCGCTTCGAGCTGAGCTGCGCTGACGTTTAGTTCTGCCTCTTCGTTCACCGCCGATGTAATGTCCGCGACGTTCGCTGAGTCGATCTCCTTTTCAGCCGTTTCCCAGGAGGCTATCAAGTCATCAAGGTCGTCTTCATCCTCGCCGCCTAATGGGTCGATCACGCGAACCGGGATCACGGTGCTGACGACCGCCGTAGATTTCCCGCCTGCCTTCGGATCGCGAACCAGAAGATAAATACCAACCCCGCCGAGGATCAGGATAAGCAGCGTCATCACCGCTGATGCGACAATTAGATAGGTCTGCGTGTTCGACGCCCTGGCCTTGGGTTTTGGCTTGCTTTGACTCTTCGTTTTCGGCGCCGAGACTGGCTCGGACACACTCCCTAACGGTCGTGTTTCCGCCTTTTGGCTCTGGCTCGGTTCGCGTTCGAAAGCGGGATCGGGATGGGCGGCAGCGGTTCCGGTTTCGACCCGGACCTCCGTGTGCGTGCCGAGCTTTAGCCGATCGCCGTTCTTCAGGATACGCGGACGCCCTTCTATCCGCTCACCGTTAAGGAACGTGCCGTTTGTCGAATTCTCGTCGGCGACCAGCAGCTCGCCATCATCAACAAAGAAGGTCGTATTGATCCGCGAGAGCCCCGAATCATCGAGTGCGACGCTGGCTTGCTCCGTCCGGCCAACGGTCAATTCGGTCTCGACCGTGACGGTTTTCGATCCGAATGGGCCGGTAATGTGAAGTGTGAATGCCACTTAGAAACTAATGGTGGTGATCGTCTTCCGCTACCTCTTTGAGCTTCGAGATATCCAGCAGGGTCGAGAAATCATCAAAGTGGAACATCGTATCGTCCTTACAGTGTTCACAAAAGAACGTCACGTCCTCGCCAAGGTACATATCCTTTAAATGATAAGCGATAAAACATCCGTAGCACCGCTGTATCCGCTTGCCAAACTCTTGTAGAACTTCCAAATTTACTGTTGTTTCCATCGTGCGAAAGGAAATTCTAGCATATCGTTGAGTTCAGAAAGCGCTTGCAATCAAGGGTCGATTATGGTTTCTTAGTAATCACGCAATGTCGCAAGCTGCGCTTCACATTCATCTCCACCATCATCACGTGCATACCATCCGGCGCGTGAGATAATCCGTTTTACAAAAGTAAGTAACCAGATTTCAGGCGCTAAGGAACTTCGAGAAAAGTTTCCGAGGGCGTCGTTTTGTATTTTTTCATCATGAAATTAAAGATCGCATTGCAAAGATCAGGCAAACTGGCCGAAGGGTCAAAGGAATTGTTGCGCAAGTGCGGCATTGGCTTTTCGAACGGCGGCGATAAGCTCCGAGCCGAAGCGTCGGATTTCCCGCTCGAGATATTCTTCCTTCGCGACGACGATATTCCGGACTACGTGGCAGACGGCGTGGCCGATATTGGTATCGTCGGTGAGAACATCCTCGCCGAACGTCCGAAGCGGGTCGAGACGCTCGAAAAGCTCGGATTTGGACGCTGCCGTTTATCCATCGCTGTACCGAAATCCTTTGAATACGGCAGTATTTCGGATTTCGCC
>DAIOWA010000614.1:0-2343 GCA_036758705.1 Pyrinomonadaceae bacterium
CCGCGACGGGATCGCCGTGGCCGAGGTAATCAACGGTTCCTGCTCGGCGTGCAATATGTCTCTGCGGCCTCAGATGAATGTCGAGGTCAAGAAAGGCGAACAGATAATCACCTGTGAGAACTGTTCGCGAATCCTTTACATCTCGACGCCGAAGGAAGCCGAAGCAACCGCTTCCTGATCACGATCGAATTTCTTCTTATTCTTCTTGTTCCGTGGTTTAAATTGCTGAACCACAGATCAAGAAGAACAGGAAGAATAAGATGAATATCTCGCGCTCCGTTCAAAGATATTTGTGTCGCCGATCGGATCAATGTGCGACAATCTTCATAGCGACGCCGGTTCCCACACCCTCAGGCGATCCTCACGAACATCGCTATGAAAACTCTTCTTACCTTAATTATTACCCTTTTCTTTGTTAGTTCCATAAACGCTCAATCAAAATCGAACACTGCCATCGAACAACAGCTCAAATCGTCCGGTGCGAATGCGACTGTACATTTCGACCTCAATTCCAAGGTCACGACGCTAAAAGGCGTGGCGGAGAATTTCAGCGACTCGGACACGAAGCGCTCGGGTGCCAGGGCGATGAACTTCGCCGTGGGTGCATTGTATACAGGAGACAAGATCGAACGTTCGATCGATCCGCTTACGCTTTCGTTCTGGGTGATGTCAGGCGGAAGGGCACGATTCGGTGAGAGCCAGTCATTGATCGCGACCGCGAACGGCGAAAGCATCGATCTCGGATCAGGCCGCTACACCTTTCGACGGGACGGTATGGAGTACATCAATTTCAACCTCACCCGCGATCAACTCTCCAAACTCGCGAACGCCACGACATGGACGCTGGGCGGGAAACAGTTCACGCCGACCGGCTCGCATAAGAAACTTATTCGCGACATTCTCGCCTCAACTCAGGTCAACTAAGCCTTCGACCATTCGTCAGCAATGTGGACATCGGTCTTGATTGGCACTCGGGAGACGAAATCGCGTCCGGCGGAGACCATTGAGGCGTCGAGTTTAACTGAAATCGCATCCGCTTCGGTTGCATCGCACTCGACCATCACCTCGTCGTGGACGATGTTCACGAGCTTGCCCGACGTTCCGCGAAGGGAATCGTGCAACAGGCGGAGGCAGCGTTTGAGGATGTCGGCAGATGTACCCTGGATCGGCATATTCACGCCGTAACGCCTCGCCGCCCCGATCGACGCGCGATCGCCGTCATCGTATCTGATCCGCAGCAGCCTGCCTGATGCGGTCCGAGCGACTCTATCATCCAACACCGAGCGGCCCGCGTTTCGCAGATATTCGTCGAGTTTTCGATACGTGCCGAAATACTTCCGCATCGTATCTTCCGCGTCCGATTGCGACAGGCCGGTCATCAACCCAAATCGTGAAGCTCCGACTCCATAAACGATCCCAAAATTCAAACGCTTTGCGAACGAACGCTGATCGGATGTGACCTCGTCGATAGGCGTATTGAAAACCTGCGACGCGGTCATTGCGTGAAAATCCTGTCCGCTTTCGAAGGCCTTAATGAAATTTTCGTCGCCCGAGAAATCAGCAAGAATGCGGAGCTCGATCTGTGAATAGTCGGCGATCACAAGCTTGCGGCCCTCGGGTGCGCGGAAGCAGCGGCGATATGCCGCCTCGTGCGGGATCTGCTGAAGGTTCGGGTTCGAGCAGGAGAAGCGTCCGGTCGGTGCTCCGATCTGGCGAAAATCCGCGTGGACGCGCCCGGTAGCCCGCTCGACGAACTCCAGAGTATTCTCGCCAAAGCTCGTCATCGATTTCTGCACGGCGCGATATTCCAGCAGCTTTGCGACCTCCGGATATTTTTCAGCGAGCGGCTGCAGTTCCCACGCTCGCGTGGAGCTCGGCATCGGTATGCCAAGGTTAATAAGGGCGTCCGTCACCTGCTGCTGCGAATCGAGGTTGATCTCGGGGCGTCCAAACAGCGAAGCCTGAGCGACACCGGCGGCAAGCATTTCCTGCAGTTCGTTTGCCGCGACCGCCTGGATCGCCTTCACCTTATCCAGCTGTTCGCGCCAACGAGACTCATCAAGAAAGATGCCGTTCAGCTCCATCTCGGCGATCGGCATCAGGCAGTCGAACTCAAGCTGCGCGACCTGCGTCAGCCCGTCGGCAGTGAGCCGGTCCGCCATCTGCTCGTGCAGAGTGAGCATTATCTGCGCGTCCCGGGCGGCGTAGGTCAACTGCGATTGCGATAGCTCCGGAGCATTCCAATCGCTGACCTGTTCGCTTTTATCCAGCTCAACATCCGTGAAAAACTTCGCCACATCCGCCAGCGAGTGCCGACGGTCGCCGTCACCCGCCGCGATCAGT
>DAIOWA010000615.1:0-2342 GCA_036758705.1 Pyrinomonadaceae bacterium
ATTGCTCGGATCAAACGCGAATGTCGGCGGCTCAAATCTAAGCTACGCGACCGCGATCGGTTCCGGGGCGGTGGTCAACGGGAATAATACGGTGGTTCTTGGCCGGTCGTCGGATTCGGTTCGTGTGCCGGGCAGCCTCTATGTTCAAAACCTGGGCTCAGGGACGTCAACGGCAGTTTGTTGGAATAGTTCGACGTTTCAACTTTCCTTTTGCTCATCCTCAATGCGCTACAAGGACGATATCGCGGCTTTCACAGGCGGCGTCGAACTCGTGCGCAAATTACGGCCCGTCACCTTCACCTGGAGGAACAGCAGAAGCCCGGACCTCGGATTTATCGCCGAAGACGTAGCCAATGTTGAGCCGCGACTCGTCGTCAAGAACAAGAACGGAGCGATAGAGGGCGTCAACTACGGACAGATCTCAACCCTTCTCGTCAACGCGGTCAATGAACAGCAAACGCAGATCGAGGCTCAGGCCAGGAAGATCGAACAGTTGACCGATCTCGTCTGCTCAATACGGCCTAACGCAAAGATCTGTAAGGCACCGAAGGAGAAGAAATGAGAGAGCGGTCATTACGCGCGAAAGATTCGATCCTCTGGATCATTTTGCTCGGCCTTCCGGCTATTGCTTCGGCCCAGTATCAGATCGAGAAGGCGGTCGTTTCCTCCGGCGGGGGAGAGGCGGCGGGAGGGGCATATTCCATTACCTTCACGATCGGCCAACCCGCTGCGGGCGGATCTCTGGTCAGCTCCTCTAACCGTGCTTACACGGGATTCTGGGTTCCGCCTCAGATGCCCAACACGGCAGCTGACGTTACTGTGTCTGGCCGTGTACTGGACCCTTACGGACGCGGCATATCCAGGGCCTTTCTGACGCTGACCGACATGCGCGGCACGAAGCGCATTCTGACAACCAATACCTTTGGCTACTTCAAATTTGCCAATGTTCCGGCGGGCGAGACCTACGTACTAAGCGTCTCGGCACGGAGGTACAGATTCGAGAGTCCGCAGGCCATCTCGGTTATGGATGATGTGACCGGCCTCAACTTTCATGGAGTGGTTTCGAGTCCGTAGGTTCCACTAAACCCGATCTGTTAAGACGAAAAGTATGAGTCATTTTCGCTTGATCGAATTGTTATTGGTCCTTTGCGTGGTCGCGCTGGGGTGCGGGTTGGGCAGCGACGTTCCGCCAAAAGAAAAACGCATCTACCAGATCATGCATGACAGATCGAACGAACTGGGGGCGACCGAGGCCGACGTAAAGCTTGATGCATCCGTGCCGATCAAGGGAAAGATCGCGATCGTGTTTCATGGGAATAATTACCTTGAGCAGCCGGAGGACTACAAGATCATCGGATTTACCCAGTATATGGATGACATCGCGGCTCAAAAGGTTCTGGAGCCGTGGGGGCTAACTCGCGAGAACATTGCCACCAAGCCTGACGAGATCGATACGCTCGTCCGAATAACCTGCACGAAAGGTAGGCGCATTGGAGACTACCCGGCAGAGCGCCGTGCACCGATACCGGCATACGGGATCCAATGTCTTGTCGACGTGATGAATTACAAAACCGCCACCATTTTCGCGCGTGAAACCTTGGAAAACCTGACCATCGAAAAAGCCAACCGCCCGATGCCGGTCGACGAGTCTATAACGGCATGGCCGCCTTATGAAGATATCTATGCCTATGTGAAAAATTTCAGGAGAAGCGACTAGAGGAGATCTATGAAATATAAAGCCATTCTGATCGCAACGATCTGTATCACGTTTATTTTATCGACAAATGCCCAAACGGACTATAAATCGTGGGCTGAGGAAGCAATCGCGCCCAATATAGAAAGGGCACAGCGCGAGGTTGATAACTATAATTCCCAAAATGACTTGCGTTTGGTCAGTGAAGCCGCTCACCCTTGGTTGTTCCGCGCGGTCTCGCCGTGGGCCAGAAACCAGTACTACACCGAAAAAGGCATGGGCGTGAAGCCTTACCTCGATCCCGTACTGGACAAGTTAGCGAAAGCCGCCGCGAGCAAATTGCCACGCTATGTACCCGGACCAACAAATTTTTCCTATCACAATGTCAATGAGGAAAAAATGATCCGGTCGAGAGTACAGGCATGGGCGCCTCACAATCAAATATTTAAAGTGGGACTCGTTAACTCGGCGTGGAGAATAGAGAAAAATGCCTACGGGCTTCCTACCCGCCGCTACAAGTGGGGGAAGGCGTGGATACGCGTGACCAATTCCGACCACCCCTACTGTTGGCTGGTAAGCATCAATATCATTCAGGATTACTCCGGCGGAGGAACGTACGCTGCCAGTTACGCAAATCAGGTCGACGAAG
>DAIOWA010000616.1:0-2339 GCA_036758705.1 Pyrinomonadaceae bacterium
TAACGTGCAAGGCGACGAGCCGGTTATCTCGCCCGCTACGATCGACCTTGCTGTGCAGTCGCTGTTGAACGACGCGGATGCGGATATTGCTACAACTTGCGAACCGATCGAAAGCCTTTGGGGTCTGCTTAACGGCAATAACGTAAAGGTCGTTGTCGGTGATAAAGGATACGCGATCTACTTTTCGCGTTCGCCGATGCCATGGCCGCGGGAGGCGTCGCTCAGGCACAGCGGCGATCCGAATAAGGCGATCGAGGAAGAGCCTGAATTGCTGTCCAACTTCCGAAAGCATACGGGCCTCTACGTGTATCGCCGCGAATATCTATTGAAGTTCACACAGATGCCGCAGACGGGCCTGGAAAAATTCGAGATGCTCGAGCAGCTTAGGGCCCTCGAAAATGGCGCCAAGATCCGGGTTGTTGATACGACATCCCGTTCGATCGGCGTAGATACGGAAGCGGACCTGAAATTGGTTCGAGATATTCTGGAAGCGGAGGAAGAGGCTCACGAGCTTGTCGTCTAGTATGTCGGACTGGATCGGAATTGGCTTTTTTATTTTCCTGATCGTCGCAGGATATTTCGGCATTCGAGCCCTCGCGAATCAGAAGCCGCGAACGGCCGAAGAATTTGAAAGAAATGCCGCAGAAGGCACAACAGCGCTCGGAGCGTCAATGAACGCGTTACAAGAGCTGATGAATCCGGAAGCCGCAAAGGCAAAGGAAGTCGAGGTTCAAATGAAGGACGGCAGATACAGAAAGAAGAAACGAGAGAGCAAGGCCTCTGACACTGGGGAGGGCTAATGAATGTTCGCCTTCTTTCTAGGTGCCTCCGTTTTTTTGATCTCGTGGCTATTTGCTTGGCTTAAAATCGACTTTGCCTTGGATCGATTGTCCGATGGCGAGTACGCAAGACTTAGAGGGGAATCTAAGTTGCGCGACATTAGATTCGGGTTGGTTTATGTGCTCTTGATCCTTGTTTCGTTAGGCATTTTCACGCTTTTTCCAATGATCCCGATTAGCCTCAAGCTTGGATTTGCTGGAGCGTTCTTGATTTTCATAGTTGGTAAATTCTATGCATCACTCGAAAGGGTCAGCCGCATGTCGCTTGGCAATGACCTCCGGAGGGCGGTTTATTTAGGATTTTCAATACTAACGGTTTCTTATTGTTTTCTCGTTGTAATGGTTAGTGAAGCGGTGCTTACGATTCGTATTTGGCGATGACAGATCTTTCGCTGGGAAATGAGTGTTTAAAGTATGACTAAGTATATTTTTGTTACGGGCGGGGTAGTTTCAAGTTTGGGCAAGGGGCTCGCGGCGAGTTCGATCGGGTGCTTGCTCGAAGCTCGCGGGTTGAAGGTCCAGATGATGAAGCTCGATCCGTATATCAACGTCGACCCGGGAACGATGTCGCCATTTCAGCATGGGGAAGTGTTCGTTACAGATGATGGAGCGGAAACGGACCTTGATCTTGGCCATTATGAACGATTTACCCACGCCAAACTCTCGCAGGCGAATAACTGGACGAGCGGTCGGATCTATCTGTCGGTGATCGAAAAAGAACGCCGCGGCGATTATCTCGGCAAAACGATCCAGGTCATTCCGCACATTACGGATGAGATCAAGAAAGCGGTGAGAACTGTCGCCGACGAACACAAACCGGACGTGCAGATCGTCGAGATCGGCGGAACGGTCGGTGACATCGAATCGCTGCCCTTTATGGAAGCGATCCGACAAATGGGCAACGAAGAAGGCCGTGGAAACGCGATCTTCATCCACGTAACCCTCGTTCCGTATATCGCAGCTGCCGGCGAGCTTAAGACCAAGCCGACTCAGCACAGTGTTCGCGAACTCCGCGAGATAGGTATCGCTCCTGACATTTTGCTCTGTCGTTCGGACCGCCCGATCTCGGTCGATATGCGGCGAAAGATTGCGTTGTTCTGTAACGTTCAGGAGAACGCTGTAATTTCCGCACTCGACCTTCCGACCATCTACGAAGTCCCGATCGCTCTTCACGAACAAGGGCTCGACGATCTGATCGTTAAGGATCTTGGACTGAACGAACAATTTCCGTCCGCGGATCTCAAAAACTGGCGCGACCTTGTTTCGACGATCAAGGATCCTTCGGGTGGTGCAGTAAAGATCGCTATTGTCGGCAAATATGTTGAGCTTGAGGATTCGTATAAGTCCCTCCGCGAAGCATTGACTCACGCCGGTGTTGCCAATGATCTCCGAGTTAACGTGACCTGGCTCGAATCGGAGAATCTGATGAAGGACAACTACGAGAATGACCTTCAAGATTATGACGCGATCCTCGTTCCCGGCGGCTTCGGGAAACGCGGA
>DAIOWA010000617.1:0-2330 GCA_036758705.1 Pyrinomonadaceae bacterium
AGATATTGAGATCAATCCGCCGCTGATATTGTCACCGATGGCGGGGGTGACCGACTATACCTTCCGGCGACTCATCAAGCGTCGCGGCGGGGTCGGGCTCGTCGTCTCTGAGTTCATTTCGGTCGAGGGCCTGACGCGAAACAATCCGAAGTCGAAACGGCAGATGCGTTTCGACGAATGCGAACGACCCTATGCGGTTCAGATCTTCGGCGGCCAGCCCGAGCGGATGGCCATGGGAGCGGAAATGGCCGAAGAAGTCGGTGCGGATATTCTCGACGTCAACTGC
Organism: Pyrinomonadaceae bacterium; assembly: GCA_036758705.1. Taxonomy (GTDB): domain Bacteria; phylum Acidobacteriota; class Blastocatellia; order Pyrinomonadales; family Pyrinomonadaceae; genus OLB17. The sequence goes on from DAIOWA010000617.1 coordinate 287, forward strand.
GGATGCCCGGCTCCGAAGGTCGTGAAGAACGGCGGCGGATCAGGCCTGCTTCGCGATTTGCCGCGGCTTGAGACGATCCTCAAAGAGATCAAGAGGTCGATCTCGATCCCATTGACGTTGAAGGTGCGAACGGGCTACACCGACGCCACGATCAATGTAGTCGATGTCGCCAAGATGGCTGAGCAGTGCGGCGTCGAGCATATTCAGGTGCACGGACGCACGCGCGATCAGGGCTACAAAGGCCTTGCAAATTGGGAGATCATCCGACAGGTCAAAGAGGCGGTGAGCGTTCCCGTGTCGGGGAACGGTGACATCGTGTCGATCGAGTCCGGGATGAAGCGTTGGAAAGAGGCGGGAACCGACGGCATCCTGATCGGTCGCGGGGCGATGCAGAATCCCTGGATCTTTCGACAATTTGAGGACGTTCTTGCCGGTCGCGAACCATATCAGCCGGACCTTGAAGAGAAGAAGACCGTGCTGCTCGAATTTTTCGAAATGTGCCTCGAAGAGATGCCGGAGATCGTTGCGCTCGGAAAGATGAAACAGCTCGCGGGCCAGTTCACGAAAGGATTACCCGGCGGTGCCCAGTTTCGCCAGACCTTGTATCATTCGCACTCGGTCCAGGAGATACTGGATAACATTACGATCTACTTCGGTTCTATCTCGGTCGGGAGTACGTTCGGTGATGGTATCGTCGAAGCCGATGCTGATGCCGACTTGGAGATCACATCCTGCGAACCTCCTGTGTTGCCCATCGAAACCCGCTCTGTGATGAGTGCCTGATCACGATTCTATTTATGAGATCTTCGCGTCTTTTGTTGCCGCTCGTTTTTATGATCGCGTCGGGGTTCGTTCTCGGACAAACGCAGCCGAAGACTGTTTCTACACCGCCTTCGGCCCAAGCGGCAAAGGCGACGGCTGCATATGCCGAAGTCGCGTTAAAGCGAGCGGATGTGGAAGCTGAGCTTGAGGCGTTGCTGATCGACTACACGGACGACTTTCCTAAGGTTAAGGAATTCAAGTACGAGCTCACCCGTATCGATGCCGAGGCCGCACGGCTTAATGCGATCAAAGCCGCCGAACGTGACAAGGCGACTGCGGCGCTTGGGAAACTGATGGTTCGCAAGGTCGAGGCCGAAGTAGAACTGTGGAAGGTTCAGCAGGACTATGCCGATGCCCATCCCGACGTAAAGCGTGCGAAGAAGAAGGTCGAGATCTTTGAGAAGGCGATCAAAGAGATCTTAGGCTGATTCCACGGAGATGTCGGCTATCACCGTATAGAGATCGCCGGCAGCTTGCTTGGAAACCTGCTTGGAATCCGGAATCGAATTCACGCGAACCGTGAGCTTTCGATCCCGCCGCCTGATCGTGATCTCGTCGCCAACCTTCACTTCTTTACCCGATTTCGCGACTGCACCGTTGATCTCAATCAAGCCCGCGTCGCAGAATTCCTGAGCAAGCGTTCGCCGTGTGATCAATCTGCTAACTTTTAGAAATACATCAAGCCTCATAAAACTAAAAAACCGGACTGATTGCCCGGCTTTGGATCCGATAAACGGATAACTACTTTTCCGAAACAGCCTTGCTGTCCTTGCGCTCATCCGCGAAGAGGATCGGAGCTACCAGCGGTCGATATGTGTCGCTGATCTTGATATAGGCGTCCTGTCGCAGAGTTGAAAAGAACTTCTTCTGGGCCTCAGGGAAACGCTCCTGCAGGATCGCCGTCCGCACTGCCTGTTCGTCAAAAAACGAATCGCTGCTCGCGGCTTCGTGAGCGTCAACGCGAAGGATCAGAACACCCAGATCCTTGATCACGATCGGCTCGGTTACTGCACCAACCTTTGTTCCGGCAAGCGGCGTCTTGATCACATCAACAAGAGTTGCCATGCTCGCCTTTTCGGTCTTGCCTGTTTCGGCGGCAACGATCGGCTTGTCGCCATTTTCCTTCACCATCTGATCAAAGTTTGCACCGCCGCGGATCTTGGCAACGAGTTCCTTTGCTTTTGCCATCACGCTTGCCTCGTCGGGCCGTCCTGCATAGGCG
>DAIOWA010000618.1:0-2318 GCA_036758705.1 Pyrinomonadaceae bacterium
CTTTGCATCCGCGATCAGCTTCGCACGGCTGTCGAGGGCAGCAGCTCGTTGCTTCTCGATCAACTCGTAACCTTCGCTGCGGGCCGAAAGCATTTCCTTGTTGAGTTTTGCTTCTTTCTCGACGGCGTCGTTGAGGATCTTTTCCGCTTCACCGCCCGGGCCGAATTTATTCTTGTCGCGCGAGGCAAGTACGCGATTTATCGGCTTGAAAAACGTCCGGTTCAAGACCCAGATCATTATCAAGATCAACGCGATGTGGATGAATAGAGTGCCGTCCGGAAATAACTGGATGGACCCGGACAATGCCAGCAAGGACATAAGTAACTTTTAATAAACCGCCGCTAAATAATAAGGACAACTGTCGTCCAATGCTCAAAACATTAGAGACTATCACGCGCCATTTTTAAGGGTCAAGGACGCGCAATCGACGGCGCATTTTTGCATTGTTAGGGAACTGTCCTAAGAACCGGATGGCTAATAAGGGAGTTTCAGGTGGCTACAAATTGTAACTAGCTGAAAACGCAACAAACGACCCGTAGCCAAACGGTTATAAATTGTAACCGTTTGATGGGCCGCTTTTGACCGAATAGGCCAGTGAGACGGTGACAAACTGTCACCAACTGAAATGCTGCCCGAGTTGAAACATTTCCATGAAACGGTGACAAAATGTCACCGATCGTTAATGTCTGCCTAAGATGCAGTTCGTATGTCGGTCGATGAGAGAGCCGAAATCCGCCTTAGTTGGTCCAAAAATAGGATCATTTTAGTAGTGTATCTCCCTTATCGACGTTCGCGATATTTTCGTGCCATTCCGATCTCATCACTTTACTGATCGATAGCCCCTGAAAGCCTTGAGAGCTTCACTGATCTGCATAAAATAGTTGTTGCAAAGGATGTACTATCTGTGATACATTCTCTAGTCTATGAGAAACGAAACAACAGATATTCAATGGGCGGTGCTGCCGCGTGGAGACAATGCTCGGTGGTCGGGGATGTATGTGACGCTGAACCCAAAAGGACAGATAGCGCTGAGCCGGACGACGTGGGAGCGGTTCGGTGCACCGGCGGCCGTACTTATTAAATACGACGCGTTGAACTCGCGCCTTGCGCTTTGCCCGGTCGACCCGAAAAAGCCAAATGCGTATCCGGTAAGGACATACCAAAATCATGGCGGGCGCTTGGTCCGAGCCTACCGGCTTCTTACAGAATTTGGGATCCAGCCGAGAGATACAATACAGTTTGACCAACCGAGGCTGGATCTTGAGGGGCAACTCATTCTCGACCTGAAGACGATAAGCATCTCTCGCCGAGCTCATTCGGTAAGCCGAAGAAAGCAGCTGGATCTGGCGGAAGAGCTTCGAAAGCTGGACCTGAATCGGCGCTGACGGCCTTCCATATTTCATGGCAGACGGCGAAGCAAGGCTTCGCCGCTCGGCGATGGGGAGTTAAACTTCCACGGTGCGAGCACCCCGAAATCGAACTATCGAATTGACAGAGGACGAGAAGGGCGGACTGCGCTCACAGATCGGATCGGATGCCACGAGTACCTTGATCCAGGGCGATGCTTTCGAATTGCTGCCGAGACTGCAAACAGCGGCTTTCGACCTCCTCTTCGCCGACCCGCCGTACAATCTGACGAAAACGTTCGGTCGCGAGAAATTCACGAAAGCCTCTGACGAAGCTTATGAAGCGTGGCTGGATTCTTGGTTGTCGCTTTGCGTGCCGCTGCTAAAGCCGACAGCGAGCGTTTATATCTGCGGTGATTGGCGGTCGGGTTCGGCGATACAGCGGGTCGGGTCGAGGTATTTCAAGCTTCGCAACCGCATTACGTGGGAGCGCGAGAAGGGCCGCGGGGCCAAGGCTAACTGGAAGAACGCGTCGGAGGACATTTGGTTCCTCACGATGTCTGACGAATACACGTTCAACCTTGACGCGGTGAAACAACGGCGACGGGTGATCGCTCCGTATCGCGAGAACGGCAAGCCGAAGGATTGGGACGAGGCGGGAAAGTTTCGGGACACACATCCGTCGAACATCTGGACCGACATCAGCGTCCCGTTCTGGTCGATGCCCGAAAACACCGACCACCCGACGCAAAAGCCCGAAAAACTGCTCGCCAAGATCGTCCTTGCCTCGACGAATCCGGACGATCTGATTCTCGATCCGTTCGCGGGCAGCGGCAGCACCGGTGCCGCGTGTATTGAAGAAGGACGCGAGTTCATCCTCGTGGACAACAACCCGGAAGCCATCGACGTAATGAAGAAGCGTTTCAAAGAAGTGAAAGGCATTAAATGGCAAGGGTAGCCAACAGTGTGGCA
>DAIOWA010000619.1:0-2315 GCA_036758705.1 Pyrinomonadaceae bacterium
CAGGTATAGAAAGTAATTGTCTTTGTGCCGGCAGGAGCGAGGGACGCAGATCGCAGCAGATAACTTTGTGTTATGTTGGTTGAATCCAGAAAACACTACGCGTCGTCGCTATGAAACTTTCGACGCATTGATCAAGAAATAAATATGGCAAAAACTAATATCTCACCGGAACATCGGACGGAGCTTCTCAACGATTTGAAAGATCGGTTCGACAAAAATATGCATCGCCACAAGGCTCTGAAGTGGGCGGATATACAGACAAAGCTCGAAGCGACCCCCGACAAGCTGTGGTCGCTGGCCGAGATGGAGCGGACCGGCGGTGAGCCTGATGTGGTCGGGTTCGATAAGAAGTCGGGTGAGTTTATTTTTTTCGATTGTTCGCCGGAGAGTCCGAAGGGACGGCGAAGTTTGTGTTTCGACCGAGCGGCTTGGGAATCAAGGAAAGAGCACAAACCCGAAAGCGATGCGTTGACCATCGCCGGCGCTATTGGCGTCGCGATCCTTACCGAGGAAGAGTATCGAGATCTGCAGAAACTCGGTGAGTTTGACCTGAAAACATCCAGCTGGGTGGCAACTCCGGCGGAGATAAGGAAGCACGGCGGAGCAAAGTTTTGCGACCGGCGATACGACACCATCTGGACGTATCACAACGGCGCCGAATCATATTATGCGGCCCGCGGGTTTCGCGGATCGCTGCGCGTCTAGCCGTTCCTGATCGACTCCCAGCGCTTCATTCGGGCGGCGATCAGTTCTGAACGCTTCACGTCGTCGTGGCCTTCGAGGATCGAGAGGTCATCGGCATCCCCGCGGACGTAGATGCCGGAGGTTCGAAAATTCAACAAAGGATCGAGGTCTGAGCGAGTGATCCAATATCCTGAAGCCCTATCCACGGTTTCCAGTGTGATCTCTCCGCTGCCTTCGAGTCGCGGAGCGTCGGCAGCGAGCGGACGTTCTCCCTTCCAAAAATAAAGCAGCCCGGCAGAATCCGGCTTTTCCTTCGCTGCCTCACTCCAGTACCTGGCCGTAAGGCGTCCGTTCTCTTCCCATCCGCTGCCCATCACTTCAAGGCCGCCGTGACGGTCACGCGAGACCTTCAGGACTCCGACTGCCGTGGGCTCTTTCTCGGTGCGCTCGGTCAGCGAGAATTGCCACCAGAGGCCTTCGATCCGTTTCGCCTGACCTTCGTTCTCGATGGCGTGGCGGATCTTTTGACATATCGATTCGATCTCGGTGTCCGTCGTGGCGCCGTCATATCGAACGCAAGTTAGCCCAAGCAGATCGGTAGGCAGCTTCGCTCCATTTGCGTGCAGGATGAACGTCCGACGCATTCCCAGCACACCGCCGAACAAACCCGCTTCGAACACGACATTGTCTCGCGGCGATGCCTGGCTCGTGTCGGGCGACCGCGTCCCGACACTTGTCCAATCGTCCTGGGCAAAGATAAACGCCGCGAAATCAACCTCACGCGTCAGTTCAACTAGCCGCTCTAATGTACCTACTCCAGGATCAAAAACGGTCGTCCATGCTTCGACAAGGGCAACGTCCGTGAGTCCGTTAGTCAGTGCCTGAAGTAGGTCGGCCTGCTTGCCCGAAGAACCAAGAAAGATGCGAGGTTTGTTCATACATTCGCGAAAACCTAATCCTAGATAGGATGTCGATGCGACGGAAGTCGCTTTTAAGGCCAGCATTCGACCGCCGCAACGTATCAAGTTTTAAGCCGTTGCCGCAGTTTGCGCAGGCACGCGCTCATTGACCCATGCGAGAATGTCCGCCATTACGGCTTCCTTATCGGTGTCGTTAAGAAGATCGTGATAGCCGCCTTCGTACAATTTCAGAGTCTTGTCCGCAGAGCCCACATTGTCATAAAAATATTGACTGCCCTGCCATCGGGTCGCCTTGTCCTCAGTGCCGTGGATGATAAACACGGGAACCGATATCTTCGGCATATTCTCGCCGATGCGCGCGGCGGCCTTTAGAACCTCTGCGAGAGTTTCGGCGGGCTGTTTTTCGTGCGCGATCAGAGGGTCGCTGTTCATTTGTTCAACGACTTTTGGGTCACGCGAAAAGATCTCGTTCTTAAGCGAAAAGAAGGGCAGATGAGGTGCGAGAGCTCCAACTCCTTCGAATGCAAGCTGGACGAGGTGCGGCAAACCGACATCGTAGGCCCAGCTCTCACATATCAAGCCCGCTACTTCCTGCTGATGCTCGAAAGTGTAGGTCGACGCGATCAAACCACCGACGCTGTGGCCCAAGACGAACACCGGCAGGCCGGGATTTTCGGACCTGGCTATGCCGGCGAGCGTGTTAACGTCATT
>DAIOWA010000620.1:0-2308 GCA_036758705.1 Pyrinomonadaceae bacterium
GAGCCGTAAACCATGCAAAGAGCGTTGTAATATCTTTGCTCGCCGAGCAGATGCTCATCCGCCATATTCTTTTTGGAACCTTCCGACCGTTTTGATTCGATCGCGAAAGCATCCGCCGCTGCGAGGATCGCCTTTACGCCGTCCTGGCCGAGTTCTTCGAGATTGATGTAGGCCGAGCAGCGATCGGCGGCATCTTCTTCGTTGCCGATGATCGGGAGTTTGTATTTGTCGATGATCGCGTGGGCGATCTCATGGAGGAATACGAAACGCACCGCGTCGAACATCTGCGTGTATGCGTCTTTTTCATTAACGCCGGAACTGCGGAACGACGCGTAGAAATGTTCCATCAGCTCATAACACATCGTCACGGAGCTGTCGTTCGGATCGTAATAGGCGTTGATCTCCTTGCAGTCTTTGGTCTTCAACGTGATGTCTTCCGGCAAGCTCAGGGCAGCATTCAACTGGCTCGCCGCTTTCTCGAGAAGCTTTTCGTCTTTGACCTGCTTGTCGATCTCGACATAACGGGGCGTCGAGACCGCTTCGTGCTCGACGAGGAAGTCACCGCTATCAGATTTCTTGCTCGGATCGCTGGAGGTCGACGTACTCTTGTTCGCCGTCGGCGGCTTGCTCGAGTTCGATGGTGCGGGATCGTCCGACTGCGACGAGCCCGTGTTGCGATCCGAATTACAAAAGCATCCGGCGACGAGAAAGAGTGTTCCGAGAGCAAGAAGTAGATTTATAGTGTTTCGATTCATAGGGGGAAGCGGCTCAGACGCGTCACAAGCGCGAATCTCACTTAATACTAAACGCGTAAAACCAACGTAAAAAGGACGAAACGACCGGGAGAATATTGCAATAAAAAAGGGCTGATAAGCGAAAAACTTACCAGCCAATTCTAAGTCGAAAAACCGATGTTGTCTATTGCGAGCGTTCGACAAGCGTCAGCAGCGAGCGGATCGCAACTCCCGTCGGACCTTTCGCCGCGTGCGGTTTCGGTGAATCCGCCCAGGCCGTGCCCGCGATATCGAGGTGAGCCCACTTCGCTTTATCGACAAATTCCTGAATGAACACGGCGCCCATGATCGTGCCGGCTTTGCCACGCGGTCCGATATTCTTGATGTCCGCGATGTCGGATTTGATCTGCTTGCTATATTCCTTGCTGACCGGAAGCTGCCAGAATCCTTCGCCGTTTTCCTTACCGCAATTGACGATCTCATCTACCAATCCCTGGTCGTTGCCCATGATACCGGTGTTTTGATCGCCAAGTGCGACGATGACTGCTCCCGTGAGCGTGGCCATATCAACGATGCGAGTCGCGCCTTGTTTCTCGGCGTATGCGACGGCGTCTGCGAGGATCAGGCGGCCTTCGGCGTCGGTGTTGAGGATCTCGATGGTCTTGCCGTTCATTGCGGTGACGACGTCGCTCGGACGCGAAGCTTTTCCGTCGGGCATATTCTCGACGGCCGCGATGACACCGAGTACGGGAACGGTCGGCTTGAGCATTGCGATCGCCCGCATTGTGCCGATCACGGTCGCACCGCCGGACATATCGTACTTCATCGCGTCCATACCTTCGCCCGGTTTGAGCGAGATGCCGCCGGTGTCGAACGTGATGCCTTTACCGACAAGGGCGAGCATGTCGCCTTTCTTACCCGTGTCTTTCGCAGGCGTGTATCGCAGGACGATCATTTTCGCCGGCTGCTCGGAGCCGATCGAGACGCTCATCAACGAGCCCATGCCCATCTTGGTCATCTTGGCTTCGTCGAGGATCTCGCAATTCAGTCCGACTTCCTTTGCCATCGCCGCTGCACGATTCGCCATCTCAGTCGGCGTTAGGACGTTTGGCGGTTCGTTGGCGAGGTCACGCGTGAAATTCATCGAGTCGCCGATGATCTCTCCGCGGGTGATGCCTTTCTTCAGATCGGCAGGTTTCGCACCCTCAACGTGGACGCCGAAGGTTGTGACGGTCTGCTTCGACTTGTCTGCCGATTTGTATTTATCAAGCTCGAAGGTGCTTGTGATGGCTCCCTGAATCGCGGCTTGAGCTACTGTTGCCGGGTCGAACGACGTTCGAGGCGAGAGTGCAACCGATTTGAGCTTCTGTTTGTTGAACGTGCGAAGGGCAGTGCCTGCGGCTACGGCTACGTGGTGAGGCTTGCATTCCTTCTTATCGCCGCCGCCGATCCCGGATTTGAAGCTGACGATCATCCGTTTACGGCGAAGTTCAGATTATTCGAGTTCGGCCGCTGGCCGGTCGGCGTCATCGGCTCGTCGTTCAATCTCTTTTGAGACGTTCAGAAGAGCTGAA
>DAIOWA010000621.1:0-2305 GCA_036758705.1 Pyrinomonadaceae bacterium
TTCTCGTCCGGGACGCCTGGCTCATGAGATTCAATTCTTTTGGATCTTCTAACCATTTCAACTTGCGGAGCCATCGCTCATTGTCTTCAGGCGATAGATCAACTGGTCGCGAGTGATCCCTAGAAGGCGCGCAGCCTGCGATTTGTTGCCGGCGCTTTTCTGGAAGGCCCACTCTATAAGCGAACTCTCCAGTTTCTTAAGCGCCAGATCTTCCAGTGGAAGGTGTAAAACATTCCCCTCAATCTGCATCCCCGGCAAAGATGAGGAGGGTTCGACGGCCAAGCTCCTATCTGTTAAATTCGTCGGCAGGTATTTTCGGGTTATTACGTCTCCATCTTCCAGAATCATCGCCCGCTCGATCACGTTGCGAAGTTCACGGACGTTGCCGGGCCAGTCGTAACGTCTAAACACTTCTGCCACCTCGGGTGCAAGGCCACGCATCCGCCTGCGCAAACGCTCATTGAATACAGATATGAAATGATCGGTCAGAAGAAGGACATCATCGCCGCGTTCGCGAAGCGGCGGAATGTCGATCTGGATCACCGATAAACGGTAATACAGATCAAGGCGAAAACGCCCGGCGTCGCATTCGCGTCTCAGGTCGCGGTTAGAGGCGGCGACGACGCGGACGCTAAGCCGTATATCCTTCAGCCCGCCGACTCGGCGGAACACACCCTCTTCCAACACGCGTAAGAGTTTTGCCTGCAACCCGAGCTCAAGCTCCCCGATCTCGTCAAGGAAGAGCGTGCCCCCTTCAGCCTGTTCGAATAACCCTTCCTTTTTCGCCTTGGCATCCGTGAAGGCCCCCTTTTCGTATCCAAACAGCTCTGATTCGATGAGTGTCGCCGGGATCGCTGCGCAGTTTATCGCGACGAAAGGTTTGTCCGCGCGGGGCGATCCGTAATGCATCGCTTTGGCGACGAGATCCTTACCGGTTCCGCTGTCGCCCTGGAGCAGTACCGAGAAAACCTGACTCGCGGCGACCTTGTTTGCGAGGTCGAGTACCCCGCGGATCGAGTCCGATTCCCCGATGATCTGCTCGAAGCTGAACTTTCGAGAGAGCTCGCGACGGACCTCCGCAACTTCCTTCCTGAGCTTTCCGGTCTCAAGAGCGTTGCGGACGGTTACCTCCAGCTCATCGAGGTTAACCGGCTTCGTGACAAAATCGTACGCTCCGCCGCGCAAAGCCGTGATAACGTCCTCGGCCAGGAGTTGCCCCGTGATCATGATAACGATCGCTTCTGCCGTTTTTCGTTTGATGTTCTCGAGGAGGTCAAGACCGGAGCCATCGGGAAGGTGAATATCGAGGAGAACCAGGGAGGGATGTTCGGAATCGTATACCGAGTCCCCGACTGCGACAGTCTCGGCCTCAGACACGTCGTAACCCCAGTCGCGCAGGGCCGCCACCAGCGCCCAACGTCCCGAATGGTCGTCGTCGATCACAAGCACTTTGTCTTTCTTCATTTGATCTTTCGGCCAATCAGCATTTCAGTTTCTAAGGAAAGAATGAGAATCAACGTAACGCAATCTTTCTCGATCGCCGGTTCGCGAAAAGAACCTGAAAGCCGGCAGCGGTTCCCGTAAAGAAAGCCCCGATTACACTTCTTCCGAGGCGCTTATGGCAAAGGGTATGCCAAGCGCTCCGGATCGCGATGGTGGAAGTCGCACGACCGCAAATCCAAACTATGGTCGAGAGGGTGCCGAGCCGGCGTTGGAGATTATCAGACAACCGGTGGCTGATATCGCACACCCCTATGGGCTCGAGGCTTGGCTGCACCCGCGACACATCGGAGGGTCCAGGCGATTTGTCCATATGAAAATCGCACTAGTGGTGCCGGGTAAGGTACGGCAGATCGGCATCGAAAAGCGATGCTGCTAAGTTTCTAACCTACTTCAAGACGTGTCATGAGGTTGCGGTTCGATGGGGTGTCCGACCAACATATTCATGTATTCAGCGGGACCCGGCCGAAGCGGCACACTGGTTGCAGGCAAAATTCAAGCACGCGTGGTCAGGGTGGGGGTCATTCTAGGACGAGCTTAGCTGGCCGTCGGCCCACTGCACGTAAGGAAATAACAGTATGAACTCGACCATAAGAACTAATAAGTTAAAAAAGGTTGGACCACTTGGATTGCTGGGCCTCGCGCCGACAATTTTGCTGATCTCACTCGCGGTCGGGCCGAAGGTAGCCGCTCATGGTGGCGAGGATCACGGTGACCAGAAACCCAAGACGGAAACGACGGCGAAAGGAGCCGTTCTCAGGACAACCCGCCTGGGGGATTTTGAACTTACGATCAAGCACCCGCC
>DAIOWA010000622.1:0-2298 GCA_036758705.1 Pyrinomonadaceae bacterium
CAAGAGCTTCGTCGATCGCTGGAAGAAGAAGCTTGACGACCGGAACTTGATTGCTCGGAAGTACGATAACGGCGAGATCGATCGCCGCCAGATTTTGTTGAAATCGGAGATTCTGGTCGGAAGTAATGAATACGTCGAACTCATCTGCGACCAGCTTCAAGAGCTTGCCGTTCTTGACGCCCGCCCACCCCATTTCCTGTACAGAGACAATACTCCGAGATGGAAGACCGCGTTTGGCAATTCTCGGGACGCACTCGTCGATGACTATTCTCATTCGGCGAGACTCAGGTCGTTGAGTTCGGATCGGAGGAAGGCGAGCACGCTCACAGCCTGTTCACGAGACACCGTTGGAAAGTTCTCAAGAAACTCATCAAGAGAGACTCCGGCCTCAAGATTCTCCAGCAACGCAGATACCGGTACTCGAGTGCCAGCGAAGACAGGCGCTCCGCTCATAATGTCGGGATCCGTGTTGATCGGTACTCCTTTTGATACGGTTATCATTGTTGGATTGTAACATGGTGATGACACTGAACCTTCAGATAGGAAGCGCAAGGTGCGGAATCATTTACATGAGACATAACGAATTGATGTAGAATCACGTATGTCCACGGACCTTTCACAACGTGTTGCCCGTCAAATGCGGACCATGCCGATCGAGGATCAGCAGAAGGTTGCGGCCTTCGTTGAAGGCCTGGCGGGTAAACCGATTTCGATAATTGATAGGATCGCAGCCCGGTCTGCAAAGCTGTCCAAGGAGACCCTTGAACGACTCCCTGAAGATGGTGCAGAAAACCTGGACCACTATCTCTACGGCCACGATAAGAAATCCAAATGAGGAAGGTTTTCGCCGATACCTTCTATTGGGCCGCTCTCATAAATCCCCGAGATCAATGGCACGAATCAGCCTTGCGAGTTCGTGAACGAATTCACGAGGAGGTTAGGCTAGTGACGACCGAGTCCGTACTCATCGAATTGATGAACTATTTTTGTGAGTACGGCGGGGAAATGCGCAACGTTGTCATTGAAGATATTCGCGACATCATGGTGGACAGCAACATCACGTACGTTGAGCACGGCCCGACTACTTTTCTAGATGCGATCGCATTATATGAACAACGTCCTTATAAGGGCTACAGCCTGACCGATTGCATCAGCATGCTGGTCATGCGCGACCATGGAATTAGCGAAGTTCTCACGCACGACAGCCATTTCGAACAAGAGGGATTCGTCGTTCTACTCTAAAATTACTCATACCTCAGCGACTCAATAGGATTTAGCCGGCTTGCGCGGATTGCGGGCATGACGCCGGCGATGAAGGCGATGGCGCAGACGAGCAGCATTATTGCGGCTATCGAGAGCGGTTTGAAGGCGAACAGGCTGAAGCCTTCGAATGATCTTGCGTAGAATTTTACGAAGACCTGATTCGCAACAAGCCCTGTGATGATCGCCGCTCCTGCACCGAGGACTGCACCCCAGAATCCGATCAGCACAGATTCGAGCGAGAAGATAGCGAAGATCTTGCCGCGGCCCATGCCGAGGGCTTTTTGGAGGCCGATCTCTTTTGTACGTTCGAGTACGGCGATGACAAGCGTGTTGATAATGCCGAACGAGGCGGCCAGCAGAGCGACCATTGCGAAGAGATTCATTCCGGTTTTGAAGATGCCGATCGCGTCGTAGGTGCGCTGCTGTGTGTCCGCGACGGTTTCGGCTTCGAATCCTTTTGCGTCGAGCTGCTTCTTGATCTCGGCGATCTTTGTTGGGTCGCTCGAGTCCATCTGGATCGTGAAGCCGATGAACTTCGCCGGTCCTTCCTGGACGGTCTGGGCCTCGTAAATCTGCTTTGCGACATCGGCGCTGACGAACGAATTATTGTTCGTCATAAAGCCCTTCGTCATTACTCCGGCGATCGTTAGCGGGACGGTTTTGATCGAACCGTCGGGAACTTTGTATCCGATCGTCGCAGTCTTGCCGACGAGATTTTCGATCTTCTCGTCAAGCGCTCGGGCAAGTCCGATCGGGATGACGATCTGGTTCGGGCCGTTGATACTCTTGCCCGCTTCGGTCTTGGCTACGAGGCCGTCGGAAAGCATTCCGAGTTCGAGTTTGTATTTCTTGCCGCCTTCAACCGAGATGTGCTCGCCGCGGACGCTGTAACGAGGCGTCGAGCCGACGATCCCGGGAACGTCGCGGATGATGGCGTCGATCTGCGGCTGCGTGAGCAAAACGGTATTCGGGTCGAGCTCGGCTTCGTCAGCCTCTTCTGATTCCTCTTTGTATTCGACGGCAGCACCGCTCGAC
>DAIOWA010000623.1:0-2295 GCA_036758705.1 Pyrinomonadaceae bacterium
CAAGCATATCCGCGTCGACCGTGATCGTCTTCTGCACAAACCAGCCGATGCCATCCGCGTAGGTCGACATACGGATGACTGCCTTGTCGCCGTCGATGCTTACCTCAACCTTCTTTTCGTCGTTCGCGGTCCGCTGTCCGACCGTTATGTCCTGTTCAAATGCCATTTTAGAAAATGAAAATCAATTTCAATAAGAAATTTAACAGGAAAAAAAGATCCCGTCAAATTCTAACGCGTTAGATCAGACGAGATCGTTTCTGTAGTCCGGAAGGCTTTATTTCTCGAGCCTGTCTTTGGCCCTTTGGATAAAGATCTTGATCATCTCGGTGATCTTCTTGCTCATCTCCGAACTGATGACGGATTCACCTGCGAGCCCTGCAAGCATATGAAGTTCACGGGCCGATTTTCGCCGAAGCTCGACCATTTGCGAGAAGTGGATAAGCGTCGTATCGCGGGCCTTTTCCAAATACTCGGCAGAGAAGCGGAGGAAATTCTGCGTCTCTTTGGCCACCGGAAACCACTCGATGCGATCCTCGGTCTTCTCGGCCAGCTCGACGGCGAACTTCTGGATCATCTTCCCAACGATCGGGATATCCGCCTCGATCTTCCAATGAGAAATACCCTTGGCATCCGTATGGATCGCCGCGATGCCCGGCATCAGATCTGCGAAGTTAGTCAGGTCCGCGAAAAATTCGCGAACCTGATCCGCAGGCGATTTTATTTCAATTGCGTCGCTGTAACCGGCTTTGACTGTAAACATATATCGTGAGGACTGCCCTAGCTAGAATACACCATTGAACGCGATGGCGTTGAAGAATTGTCTCGTCGTTGACCGAGTCATACCGCGGTAGAACGGATCTTCGGCGAACAGCACGACGTGGCCGCCGCCGGTCGATTCGTCGATGATGTAAGATGTGCCCTTCAGCAGGCGTTCGGTGTTGCCCTCCCACACGAATCCTGAGATGGTCAGCGGCCGACGCGGGTTGGCGTCGAACACGACCGCGTTAGTGCCTTCCTTTGAATATCGGAAGAAATAGCCCGTCTGCAGCAGCACCGAGATCTCGTTCTGATCGACTCCGTAATTGATGTAAGACGTACGATCGACCGTCGCTCGAAAGATGGCACCGGCCAAGGACTCGGGGACATTGTTGTTGTCCGCAGACGGAGACATTATCGGCGGCAGAGCGGCCCCGACTTCCGGCGTGTGGTCGTCGGGTACCGGAGTTGCGGTTGATGTTGGAGCAGGTGTTGGCGACGGCTTGTCCTCCGCCACCTTGCCCTTCTGCTCGTCGTCAGCGCTTCCGACCATCTTCGACGACGTCAGGCCGACATCCTTCATCGTTGCGTAGACGGCCGATCCGGATAGAGTAATGATGGTTCCGCCGCCTTGGGCAAATTCCTTCAGCGTAGCCGCTCCACCGCTTCCGAGCTGGCTGGCGAATCTGCCGGGCGATCCCGACGGAATAATAAGTACGTTGTAATCCTTCAACCCGCCACCGCGGATCGTACCGAAGGTCATCGGCGTGAACTTGATGCCGTACTGGTCAAAGGTCCACCAGATACCGCCGTACGATTCCTGCGTGATGCCTTCGTCAGCCGCCATCGCGATCTTCGGTTTCCGAAGCGAAAGTACATTCTCACCGCCGACTCCCGTATCTCCTTCATCAGAATATCCCGAGTTCACCGCCACGACATTGACGCCCATCTCAGCCGAGTATTTCGCGATCGCATCGTGGATCGATTCCGGATTGCGGGATACGCGAACGACAAACGTTCCGGGCTTCCAATTACGTCCGCCCGCATTCAGCGGACGGCTCGCAACTGCAACCTTGTAATCGTTCTGCATCAGCCGCATCACGAGAGCGACCGTCGAATCTGTTTCGTAAGGAATTATGTACGAGATCGCCGCGCGGCCCGATGCTCCGCCGCGGCGTGCGCTGTCCAAATAGGCCTGATCGACCATCGTTCCCGCCACGTTGGGAGCGTCTTCCGTCCAATGAGCGTTGAGCCCAAACCCGAGCGGCAGGGACCACGCGGTCACATCGTAGAAGCCGTACTGCTCCTTCGGCTGACCCGGTCCTTTCATCTGATTTCGGCGGAACCTCGCCATATTGTCATCGACAAACGCCTTGTCCTGCGGCGTGTCGGGTTCCAGGATCGCTTTGATCAAAATACGCTGCGGCTGATCGAGATCGATGATATACGACCCGGCCGGGAAGGTTTTCCTATCCGCCCGCGAATCTTTTTCGAAGTAGGTATGGGCGGTCGTCGACGTGAATGCGGAACTCGCGACCT
>DAIOWA010000624.1:0-2294 GCA_036758705.1 Pyrinomonadaceae bacterium
AAGAAAACCTTTGCGGAGATTTGTAAATAATGATCGCTGTTCCTGGTTATCGAACGCGACGAAATACTGGATCCAAAACATCTCGAGCGCCTCAAGATATTTGGTGACACGCTCCGTCATTCCGCCGAAGGCGCCGGCGTCACCGCTCCGGCTCGCGGCCGGCGTCGGATCGAACGATACCCAAGCTGCTTCGCCGGGAAAATACACCTCGACCCAAGCGTGGGCATGTCGCTGCCGGACGACGAAAACATCCGCCGTCTCGTTGTATTCGCCCTGCTGAAACCCGGTCACGACGCGAGTCGCGATCCCCTGCGAACGCAGCATCAACGCCATCGCGGTCGCAAAATATTCGCAGTGCCCTTCGCGGACATTGAACAGAAAATCCGCCACCGGATCATCACCGCCGGCCTTCTGTTCGAGCGTATAGCCGAACTGCGTCTGAAGGTAGTTCTCGATGATCGAAGCCGCGTCGTAGCGATTCTTTGAACTGATCGTCAATGATGCCGCCAGATCGCCGATCCGGGGATCCACATTGTCCGGCATCTGCAGATAATTTCCGAACTGAATCGGATACGCGTTTCTGTCGGCCCTGAGATCCGATGCCGGCGGGACCGACGTATCCGACAGCACCCGGTAACTGATCCGCTCGCCCGGCCGCTGAAAATAGATCGCGCCATACGCATCACGCATCAGGACCTGAAAACTCCCCTGAACGCCGACCGCACGTGGAGCGGCAAACAGGACGGGCGTATCCAGCGGTTCAAGATATATCGTCTGCAGCAGCAAGCTCTCACGGCCGGTCGCGTAATCAACCTGGATAATGTCGCGATCCGCCTTGGTTCGCGGCTCACGGGAGTTCGGCTTCGACTTGCTCCACGCCTTCCCGTCGAACGTATCGAGAGCGATGCCTCGCCATTTCAGATTTCCCGTCGCGTCGCTCCCTTCCAACCGGACTCGCATCACGACCTCGTCACTCTGCTGGATCCGGCTGATACCGCCAAGCTCGATCCGATCAGAAAAACCGGAGCGTGCTGAAATGCCACCCGGATCAGCACCGATCCCGGCTCCGCCGACTCGCGGAATAATAAAGAACAGCGGTGTAGCAAACGCGATGATCAAGACTATCAGCACGAAGGATGTTGCCGGTATCCTTCCGACTCCCGGCAGCCGTAAACCACGGCGATTGTTTACCTCCCGTTTGACCGTCGCCTTTTCCTCCACGGCGCGTTCGGTCTTCCGCATCTCGAACAGTATGATCGTCGCGACCATAAAAAACGTGAACGCGACGAACGCCGCCAGATACATCGCGCTGATGCTCAAGCCCGCCGCGAGCAGCACCTGGAAGAACGCCATTATGAAAAGGAATATCCAGTCACGATCGCTTTTTCGCTGCAGCAGCTTGATGCCCGAAAGTGTCAGTATCAGCCGCGCAAGTATCGACGGAAGCATCGATTCCGCGTTCGCAAATGAAAAGAATCCGGATCGACCGAGGAAGTAGTACGCAGGCACTGCCAGGACGATCAATGCCGTCCCGATCCGCTCCGAAACCTGAAACCGCGAACCTTCAAGAAACCAGGCCGCGATCATCGTTACGATAAACAATCCGGCCCCAACCATCGTAAACGCGCCCGCGATCCACAACGCAAAAAACCCGCAAAACACGGTCGCGTAGGACAAAATCTTAAACAACTTCTCGAAATCCATTCGGGTACGTCTGACTTGGATTATAGGCTCGGGTCGAACCGATGTCTAAGAAATTCGCCGAGCGAACATAAAGCGAGTGTCAAAATAAACTTTCAACCAATCTGCAACCAAGTCGCAAAAATGAGGCTTTCAGAAATCTCTGAAAGCCTCATTTTTATTGGTCGGGACGGCGAGATTTGAACTCACGACCTCTCGCACCCCAAGCGAACGCGCTACCAGACTGCGCTACGTCCCGAAAAGTAAGTGTTAGATTAGATTTGGGGGTAGGATTTGTCAACGCACCGCCGATTATTGACGGTTCCTCAACATCTCGCGAAGTTCGAGAAGTTGGTTGGACAAAGACCGAATGGCGTCGACCTGTTCGGCACTGAAATGCTCTTGAATGCCGTTGCCCACAACTGAATCATTTATGCTCTCGGTTGCCTCGAACACGTCATCGATATCCAGATCATCATCGAAAAGTCCCGGCGAACCGTCGTCCTCTACACTTTGTTGCGATTTAGGTTCGGGATGTACTATCTTGAGTTTCGGGGGTTCGCGAAGCTCGTTCTGCAGCTTCTTTCGGGCCCCTGCGATCGTGTACATATCGT
>DAIOWA010000625.1:0-2293 GCA_036758705.1 Pyrinomonadaceae bacterium
GTGGAGTCCGAATTACGAACAGTTTTTCGCCCAAAGAGGCGCACGCGGACGGGGCGTCCGCGTTCCAAAGAATGTCAGAACTTAACGACCTTTATCAGGATACAATTCTCGAGCACAACAAAAATCCGCGGAATTTTCGCGAGATCGAGGGTGCGGACAAGGAAGCGGACGGTAACAACCCGCTGTGCGGCGACGCGTTGCGCGTGTATGTAAAGATGGACGGCGACACGGTTGCGGATGTCGCGTTCAAGGGCTCGGGCTGCGCTATCTCGAAGGCATCGGCGTCGATGATGACACAGGCGGTCCGCGGTAAATCGCGTGAGGATGCGGACGTGTTGTTCGACGAGTTTCACAAGATGGTGACCGGCGGACTCGATGTCGAGTCGGAAGAGAATCATCTCGGAAGGTTAAAGATCTTCTCCGGCGTGCTTGAGTTTCCGGCCCGCGTAAAGTGCGCATCGCTCAGTTGGCACACGCTGAACGCGGCTTTGCACGGTGATGCCGAGGTCTCTACCGAATAGCGGCGGGCGGCAAACTGTGATATTTTTTCTTCGCGAGTTTATCACCCTGAACTCTCGGAGAAAATAGATATGGCAGACAATGCTTTGCCGCGTCGACGAAATCTCGACCATCACTTCTTTTGTGCTCGCCGCCGTTGCCGTGATCGTCGCGGTCCTGATCGGCTTTGGGCCCACCTTTTACGTCAAACCACTCTTCAAAAATCCGCCGATCGCACGGTCGATCATTTGCGTTCACGGATTCGTGATGGCCGCGTGGGTGATCTTGTTCACCGTGCAGGTCTATTTCATTTCATCGAAGAAGATAATGCTTCTCCTAGGTAATCTCGTTGCCGATGGAAGATCTAGTCGATAAACGCACTCGGTACGTCATTCCCGCCGTCGCCGCGATCGCGGTGATCGTGCTTTGGCTGCAGGGCCGCGTGTGGTGGTGTAAAGAGGGCGACCTGACTCCGTGGTCGTGGAACATCTGGTCCACACACAATTCGCAGCACCTTATCGATCCATATTCCTTCACACACGTACTGCACGGCGTGCTCGAATTCTGGCTGATCGGGCTTGTCTTTTACAAACTGCCGCTCGCTTGGCGATTCGTCATCGCGATCTTTATCGAAAGCAGTTGGGAAGTCGTCGAGAACACGAATACGGTTATCGAACATTACCGGACCGCTACGATGTCACTCGACTATTACGGCGACTCGATCATCAACTCCATCGCCGATATCTTCTGCTGCGGACTCGGATTCTGGATCGCCTACAAGATCCGTTTCTGGTGGTCGCTGGCGCTGTTTCTGACTACGGAATTGATCCTCGTCCTCACGATCCGCGACAGCCTGTTGATAAATATCCTGATGCTTCTTTATCCGATCGAAGCGATCAAACAATGGCAGGTCGGCGGATGAAGGCAGATGCCCGCGCGTTTTTCTACCGCTCGCCTCTCGCAGCTTCGACCTGAGTTTCCAATTCAACAACGAGCCGACGGGAGCCGGGTTGGTCGTAGGTTTCCATCCAGCGGAGAGTTTCGTCGAGTATGCGAAGCTGATGCTGGTACCAGTTGGGCTGGCCCGCAACAGAACCGAACTCACCTTCGTAATAGGCGGTGCGCGGCGGGCGAACGCGATCGGTAACGGCACGATCGACGGAGATTAGGATCGTCGGAATGCCGTATGATTCAAGCCCGCGTGCGACGAGGCCGAGCGTCTGATGGCAGAGGCGTGAAGCCGGGATCAGCAGAGCCGCCTGAACTTCATATCGCTTTAATCGCTCAGCCAGCTTCGGTGCGATCTCTCCTGCAACCATCGCCGCGTTCGGGATGTAGGGGCTCAGGCTCCACCAGCATTCGTTGAGCCGTCCGAGCACTGCGTTTGCCTGATATTCAAGCAGCCGATCGATCGGGATCTGCGAATTGCGGTCCTGCTGAACCGCAGTCGGATCGTAACCCTTCGCCGCATATTTCAAGTCACCGGCCTCAACCTCGATCGGGATCTCGCGAAATTCCGGATCGCCGTCTTTCGCCTGCAGATCGAAAGCGTCGGTGCCGTCGATGTACGCTCCAGCCGACGAAACAAGCGCGAGATTCATCATCGGAAGCGCCCGTTTAACAGGTGTGAACGGAGCGTGGACGTTCTCGACGAACGGATATCCGGCGAGTTTCTCGTCGCCGTGCCAACGTGAAAATCGGCTGACAAATTCGGGCTGTTTCTCGATCAGTTCCATAGCTTTGCTATATCTTAAATTCTTTTTCGAAATCAAACGGGTCGTTCGTCGTCGTTTTC
>DAIOWA010000626.1:0-2285 GCA_036758705.1 Pyrinomonadaceae bacterium
CGCTGGAGAGCAAGTTTCGTGCGACCTACACGACGCTGCTAAATCTGCTCGACGCATTCAAGAATTTCGAACAGCTCCGTGAGATCGCCGAGCGGAGTTTTGCATTTCGCGGCACCGGCCGGCAGATCGATCAGCTTCGGCGAAATGTGGAATCGGTGACGGACAAGATCAGGTCGAACATCGAATCGGCAGGTGTCGAGCTTTCGATAAATGACGTGCTCGGATTCGAACGGCTGGCCGAAGCGAAGAGACGCGTGATCGAGCGTCTGCCGGAATCGAGGGTAGAGTTTCGCAATCTTTGGCTCCGGGAAAATGTGACGCCCGGCCAGATCGTCACTCAAGGCCGAAGCGGCAAGCGGCTGTTCTTTATCCTTCAAATGAACGGCGACGCGATCTCGGCGATCCGCGACGATGGGCAGGGTTCGACGTTTCCGCTCACGCGCATCAATAAGGTCTACGCGAATAAATATCCCGTTCGCGAACGCGATATTGAGCGAGCGTTCTTCGACGTTTACGAGAACAAAAACCTCTCGATCGAAGAGCCGAAGCCGCCTGCAAAGACCGACGAAGGTGATTCTACAGTCGAGCTGATCGATAGTGTTTTGGACAAGTATGTCGCCGAACCTGAACGACGCGATCTCTACTTTCAGCTGCTCTGGGAGAACGCTGTCGATGCCGACAAGATCGATCGCACACGTCGCGACATCGACTATCTGAGATCGAAGATCTGGTCACCGTTCGAACAGCGAGCAAAGGTGCTCGACCATTTCGGATACCTTGAGTTTCGATCGGAAAAGGTGACGGACAGCGGAAAATGGCTCGCCGACCTGAGAGTTGACCGGCCGTTGCTCGTGGGCGAAGCGTTGAATCGAGGCGTCTTTTCCGACATCGATCACACTGTCATGGCCGGATTGATGGCGGCTCTCGCTGCCGACTCCGACCGCAATTACGGCGAACTCCATTTATCTGATCCGCTGCTCGACGCAATAACTTCAATCGAGGAAGTTATCTATGACGTGTCCAAGATCGAATGGCGGTTCGGGATCGAGCCGGTCGAGGAAGTGAATCTGACCGCCGCTGCTGCAGCCGAACGCTGGGCCGGAGGAATGCAATGGAGTGAACTGGTAAAAAGAACCGGAGCCGAGGAAGGCGATCTCTTCAGGCTGCTGTCGCGCACCGGTGAGGCATTGATGCAGATGGCTCACTTGCGTTCGTCGAACCCCGATGCGGCAAGGATCGCGAGCGAGACGGCGGATATGCTGTTGAGATATCCGATAAGGTAATGAATTCGACGGCCCGATTTGCTAGACTTGGAGAGGCATGAAAGTACTTCTTGCAGACGAATACGGATTTTGCTTTGGCGTTGAGCGAGCGGTCGATATGGTCGAGGAGGCCGTTGGCCAAGGCGATACGGTGCGAACTCTTGGGCCGCTGATCCACAACGAACAGGAAATGGAGCGGCTTGGCCATCAAGGAGTTACCACGATCGCGGAACCTGTGCAGATCCAGCGAGGCGAAACAGCGGTTATCCGTGCTCATGGCGTAACTCCGCAAGTCCAGAAAGAGCTTGAGGAGCGTGCGTCGAAGGTCGTTGATGCAACTTGCCCGTTTGTCACGCGAGTCCAGAAGTTGGCAGCGAGAGCTGCTGAAGCTGACCGGCACGTGATCGTCGTCGGAAGCCCGGATCATCCGGAGATGATCGGCGTCAAGGGCTACGCTCCCGAACACGCGTTTATCATCAAGGACGAATCCGAAGTCGCAGGACTTCCGCGATTGAGAAATCCGCTCGTTGTCTCGCAAACCACTATCAAAGCGAAGACTTTCTTTGATACCGCTGAGGCGATCAAGTCGAAGACCGACGACGAAGTTCAGATCGTGAACACGATATGCTCGGCGACCCGCGACAGGCAAGATGCGGCGATGGCGCTGTCCAATATGGTCGACGCGTTCTACGTGATCGGCGGCCGCCATTCATCAAACAGCATTAAGCTCGTCGGCGTATGTAAGGAAAATTGTGAGAAAAGTTTCTTGATCGAGACCGAGGAAGAGATAGATCCCGAAGACCTTATCGGCGTCAAGACAGTCGGCGTGACCGCCGGAGCATCGACGCCCGAATGGCTTATCAAGAAGGTCGTCGCCCGGCTCGAATCAATTCAAAGTAACTAGAGCGGCTCAGCCGCTCTTTTAGTTTGCCCTGTCCGAAGCCGTTCCGGCGTCCTGAACCTGAGGGGGGGGGGAATCGTATGAGAACGGCTCAGGGGATCGTTCGAATTTTGGGCGGGCCG
>DAIOWA010000627.1:0-2284 GCA_036758705.1 Pyrinomonadaceae bacterium
TTCGTCAATTTCTCTTGAACGCTGTTCGCTTTTAGGCGGTCGTTGAGGTTTTTGAAATCGACGAAATCGAGGTGCTGGTCCTGGTTAAAGCAAGAGAAAACGAAAAATTCTTCGCCGGTGTGCGGATTGACGTGCCGCTGCAGACACTGGGCGCAGACCTCTTTCATCATGCATTGCATGGGCGAGTTGATCGACCCGATCGCGACGTGCTGCTGTTTGAGATAGGGCTTCAGCGAAGTGTGCCGAGCCTCGCGGACGCCGTTCATCATCCGATCGGAGCCGATGGCGATGATGCGATCGACGTCCTTGAGATCGACCGTCCTCGGGCCGAGTTTTCCTTCCGCGTAAGCGATCATCGCCTGAACGATGTTGCCTCGGAAGTGAGCGTCCTGAGCTCGGGCGGGTTCGATCTCGACGCCGAAGTCCGTCGCCCACACGATCTCGTCGGTTGCCTTCTCGATCTCTTCGCGCTTGAACAGATCCGCTCCGTTCTTGTAACCCGCGAAGTAGATGACCTTGTTCTTGTTTTCGCGCAAAGCCTTTGCGATCGAGAAGAGCACCGCATTGCCGAGTCCGCCGCCCGCGAGCAGAACGGTTTCGTTTTCGGGGATCTCGGTCGGCGTTCCGGTCGGCCCCATCACGAGCACTTCCTCGCCTTCCTTCAGCAGCGAGCACAGCCGTGACGACGTTCCCATCTCGAGTACGATCATCGACAGTAGTCCTTTCTCTTCATCGACCCACGCACCGGTCAGCGCAAGACCTTCCATCACGAGCCGCGTCCCGTCGATGATCGGCGCCGATGATTCAAAATTCTGCAAACGGTAAAACTGTCCCGGCTCAAACTTCCGCGCCTGTAGCGGAGCCTTCACGATCACATCGACGATCGTCGGCGTCAGCCGCTCGACCTTCACAACGTATGCGCGAAGCTGTTCGTCGAGCGTGGTGACAAGATTGTCGAAGATCGCATCGTTCAGAGTGCGCGATTTATCGCGTTCTTCCTGGCTTAGAGACAAGCTAAAGCTTGCACTCTGAACTTCGTCCGCAAAGATATCGACAACATGCGGATATCCGTGTTTGGCAGAAGCCATCGCCTTCACAACATTGCCCGCGTACTTCGGATGGTTGTCGCCGTAGTACGAAATGAACTTGCCGTCGTGCTCGTAGGAGGTGAAGAATCCGGTCTCGCCTTTAGCCGCCTCGATCGCGTGCAGCTTTCCATCACTGTTTCGCTGGACCTTGAACGGCTGGAAGAATTGTCGCCACTCGTCCATTTTGAACGTGCCCGGTTTTTCCTTCTCGTAGATCACGTTTGGCGAAGTTCCGGCCGCGACGCAAACCGTGCGGGCGGGAAATTCATGGATGTCGCCCGTCTTCTCAAACTTTCCGGTTTCCGCAACGTAATCGAGCCGCTCAAATTTCAACGCCTTTACCGCATTGAACTCATCCGGCACGGCCTCGGTCGGCGACATACACTCGATAAAGTTGATTCCTTCTTCGAGCGCTTTTTGAACTTCTTCGTGGTTCAGACGGTACGCCGGGCTATCCTGAATCCGCTTGCGATAGACGAGCGAAACACCGCCCCAAGACTGAACCAGCGGAACAAAATTAGGCTGTTCGCCCGCCGCTTCGGCACGAGCGCGTTCGGCACGAACGGCGCGTCCGTGTTCGAGAAATTCGCGGATCGTCATCAGCTCTTCCGGGTCGAACTGCTTCATCACGTGAGTCTCGCCAAACTCGGCAACTACATCCTCAAACTTGTGAAGCATCTTTTCGACCTGCACCGGATAGTAGGCGAAGATCTCGGTCGCGGTATCTATACCGGTAAGGCCGCCGCCGATCACAATCGCCGGCAGACGGACTTGCAGGTTCGAAAGCGTATCTTTCTTGAATGCGCCTGTTAGCTGAAGTGCCATCAGGAAGTCGCTCGCCTGTCGGATGCCGCGGATCAGATTGTTCTTCATCGGGACGATCGTCGGACGCCCTGCACCGGTCGCGATCGCGATGTGATCGAACCCGTACGCCCACGCATCCTCGATCGTCAGCGTGCCGCCAAATCGCACACCTCCGTAGGCACGAAAACGTTTGCGACGCTGCAGCATCAACTGCACCATCGTCAGAAAGTTCTTATCCCAGCGAACGGTGATGCCGTATTCGGACACGCCGCCGAATCCTGAGAGAATTCGCTCGTCGAGTTCCTCGGTGATCTCGTCAATGTTCTTGATCGGCTTCGGACATGGAACGCGGACGCCATCGTCCGCGTGTGAACGGGCGGACGAAGGCGTCC
>DAIOWA010000628.1:0-2284 GCA_036758705.1 Pyrinomonadaceae bacterium
ATTCACAGGCTGCGGGTCGTCACCGGCCGCTAACTCGAATACAGCCGCGAACAGCAACGTCAGCAATTCACGTGTTCAGAATGTAAATGCGAACGAACTGCCACCGGGTCTTTCGGCGAGCCCGATCGCTAATGCCAACGATGCTCACCCGATTCCTTCTCCGGCAAATGTGGCGAACTCTTCACCTAAAGCGAAGCCGGTCAATCGGGGAGAAACACCTACGCCGGGAATTCCTGATCCTGCGACCTTGAAGACGCAGATGGAAGAGATCAGAAAGCGACTTAACAGCAATTCGAATCAATCGCAGCCTCCTCCGCCCCCAGGTGCCGGAGACGGTCAGATGATGCGGAAAAAACCGCGGATGTCCAATTCAAATAACTAAGTAAAAGGGGCTTGATCCGGTTGGACCAAGCCCTTTTGTTCTTCGCTTAAGTTTTCTACTACGGTGTCATGTTCACGCCAAAGTCGAAGAACTTTGCACCGACACCGGCCGCGGTATTCGAGTTGCCAGAGTTGAGCAGCATAAAACCGTATTCGCCTTTCTTCAACTCAAGCGATGGCGTTACCTTGAAGATGCCGTTGCCGAGGTCTTCGGCCTGCAGCGGCACTACATATTCATCCGAGAGGCCGCCTTTGCCACCCCAGGAATTCGACTTGGCGATCGTTACTTCGCGATTGTCGCTGCGTTGGTTGAAGCGAACCAGTGAGAATTCGTTCGGCGTTGATGGGATACCGCTCGAGGTATTCAGGCCGCCGCTCGTGTTATCGAGATAGAAATAAAAGACGGGCGCCGTCGCCTTGATCTGCATCGCTGCATTTCGGCCCGGCAGATTTGTTTTCGTCTTGACCTTTCCGAGTCCGAACGGCGTGATCGACGCGGTGAACATTCCACCCGTACGATTTTGTCCCGAGACGTTCGCCTGAAGCTGAGTCATCTTTCGTTGGCCATCGCGTTCTTCGAATAGGTAGATGCCGTAATTCTTTTTTGACATCGGATCGTTCGGATCGCCGACCGGACTGACAGGTGCTGCACCAGACATTCCGGGGCCGGACGAGCCCGCTCCAGCCGTTCTTCCGCTCTTTGCTTCGAGCATTGCGGTTACCACGTCATCGCCGACTCCCGACTGCTTCAGCTTGATGAGAGCGTCCGTGGACATATCAAAATTGGACTTCGAAGTTCTGATCTTTCCGATGATCACAGAACCGGCGAGGCCCGCTTTGGTGAGGGAAATTACCTCGTCGTTTGTCATCACTTCCTGCGCGGTTACGGTGCTTATCGCCCCGAATGCCAGTACAACGGCGACGGCAAACGCAAAAACTCTGCTTTTCATTATCGTTCTCCTTGAGCAATTCCGCCCAAACTATAGGTTTAGGAGAGTCTGGATCATTCGGGTTTGCGAATAAAAGACTCGCGAGTTCGAATATTCAGATCAGGACGGTAAATTCTAACTTTTAGGGTATAGGTAACGCCCGGAAGGCGTTCTTCGCTAGGATAATACCCCAAACTGTACGTTTTGCGAAGCTCTTCTGCGATCTTCGTGAAAGCAGTATTGAGATTTGTCGTCGACGACACTTTGAATACGCGGCCGCCGCTTGAATCGGCGATGGCATCCAGAAACTCACGAGCCTCAGCATAGTCGCTCTCACGCTCGCCTTTCACCGGCGGAGCCTCGTAAATATAGGGTTTGTCGTCATCGTCATACCGGATCTGCGCGTCCTTTCGGCGATTCTTACGGACGTCGTCAAAGGTGTCGTATCGAAGCGGATATACGATCACATCATCTTCTTCGACAAGTCCGAGAATATCCCTCTTCGATGCCTTGGCGCTGTACGTGTCGACGCCGTCGCTCAGCATTACGATCGCCTTGCGTCCGGTCGTCGAGCCCAGTTGGCGGACGAGGGCGAGATCGAGGGCGTCGTACACAGTCGTCCCGGATCCGGTGCGAACAGCCTCGATCGCAAGCCTCAAGACCTTCCGGTCGGAGGTCGGCTGGCAAAGCACTCGCGGCTTCTCGTCGAAGGCGATAACGGTCACTCTGTCGTTTGGCTTAAGCTGTGCGACGAACTGAAGAGCCGCTGATTGGATCTCGCTAAGTCTGAATACAGTCGAGTAGCTCATATCGAGCAACAGGGCGACGGTGAACGGCTGGTCGACACTGGAGAAGTAGGCGAGCTTTTGTTCGACGTCGTTCTCGAAAATACGGAACTCCGATTGTTTGAGGTCGGTTAGCGGGCGTGAGCTTTTTGATGTTACTCGAACGGGAACGGTCACCAGGTCGGTCTC
>DAIOWA010000629.1:0-2282 GCA_036758705.1 Pyrinomonadaceae bacterium
GACGCCTGGGCCGGTGAATACGATCTTCGAGACGAGCGGGCCGACGAATTCGATCGAGGAAATGATCAAGTCGACTGAACGCGGAATCCTCGTCGGAAGATTCTGGTACATCCGCGGGACCGATCAGCGGACGGCGAGTTCGACCGGGCTTACCCGCGACGGCGTGTGGCTGATCGAGAACGGAAAGATCGTTTCGCCGCTCCGCAACTTCCGGTTCAATCAGTCCGTTACGCAGATGCTCGGGCCGGGGAATGTGCTGATGGTCGGAAAGTCCGAACGCGTCGGCGGATCGGAAGGCGGCGGATCGAACGCGTCGCTGCTGCCGGCGTTAAAGCTGAAGGCGTTTAATTTTACGTCGCAGTCAGAGGCGGTTTAGATAGCTTTTCGATTTGCATCGTCGTATTATCTGAGGGGTGTTGTTCTGACACCCTTCTTTCTTTTTCAACCGAGATCAAACCGCGATGACTTTTCTAGCTCAAAGTTTCCAAGCCGCCACCGGATTGCCTGAATGGTTCGGATATCTGTTCGTTTTTATTATCGGATCGCTTGTCGGCAGTTTTTTGAACGTCGTCATTCATCGCGTGCCGAGAGAAGAGTCGATCGCGTTTCCTAATTCGCATTGCCCGAAATGCGACACGCCGATCAAGCCGTACGACAACATTCCGGTGGTGGGTTGGCTGATGCTGGGCGGGAAATGCCGGGCGTGTAAGGAGCCGATATCGATCCGTTATCCGGCCGTTGAGCTGATGCACGCGCTGCTGTGGGTGCTGGTGTTTTGGCATTTTGGCTTTACGCCGTTTTTGCCGATCGCTCTGATCTTCGTCTCGACGCTCGTCGCGCTGATGTTCATCGACGCGGAGCATATGATCTTGCCGAACGTGATCACTTATCCGTTCTTTATCTTTGCGATCCTCGTTCGAGTCATTTTCCCGATCGCTTTCGGCCCGCAATACTTCGCCGATATGTCTTACTGGCCCGCGACGGCGTTGGCTGGTTATCCGGTTTGGCTTGTATCGCTCGCGAGTGGCCTGGTCGGAGCGTTGGCGGGCGGCGGATCTCTGTGGCTGGTCGGTGAGTTGTGGAAGCGGCTGCGCGGTGTGGATGCGATGGGCTTGGGCGATGTGAAGATGATGCTCGGGTTCGGTGCTCTTCTCGGCTGGCGACTGTCGTTTCTCGCGATCTTCTTCGGAGCGTTTGCCGGTGCGGTTATCGGTTCGATCTTTGTCGCGCGTCAGAAGGACAAGGATATGCAGACGCAGATCCCGTTCGGTATCTTTCTGGGTATTGGCTCGATATTGTCGCTATTATTTGGTGAGAGGCTGATCTCGTGGTACGTGAATACGTTTCTGCCATAAGGCCCGGCTCATGGTGAAAGGTTTTCGGTGGCCAAGGGCGCCCTTACTAACGTGCGGGCTACTGACACTTGCGGGCTACTGACACGTGCGGGCTGCTGACACGTGCGGGCGACTACCGAGCGCTTACTTGCGGGCTACTGACATGCACTGCGTTGAGCAGTAGTAGATCGTCGGGCCGAACTTGATCGCGGTGGATGCAGGTGTCCATTTGCCGCATCGGCTGCAGTTAACCAGCTCACCTTTTTCTACCGGCTGCGGGTCGATCTGCGAAGACGACATCTTCGACTGCATTTCCCTCGCTCCTTTCATCATTCGCCAGATCTGAAGCCCGACCATTAGCTGCCGTCGATAACGGTAAGCCGTCAGGCCGAACAGCACGAAAATGATCGCAAGTATGAATAGCGCTTCTCTCATTGTGCGTTGGCTTGGGGTGTGTCGCCTGCGTTCCGGCCGGAGTCCGGCGTGTCGATCTCGCGAAGCGTGGGGCTGTTTGGGTTGATCGAACGAAGAACGTTGGAATACTTTGACGGATCTTTACCCTGCTTCTTCAGCGCAAGAGCCGCGAACGAGAGTGATTTTTCGTGTTTCGGATTTGTGGCGAGAGACTTATCGAACTCGGCTATCGCAGCGGAATAATCCGGCGGGTCCTGGAGAAAGTAAGTTAGGCCGAGGTCGGTGCGGACCTCGATATCGTCCGGACGTTTCGCGAGAGCCTTGTTATAGAATTCGCGGGCGCGGGCGAAACTGGCAGCTTCTTTGCCGTAAAATCCAATGTCGTAATAGGTGTTGCCGAGGCCGACGATCACGTCGTAGTCGTTCGCATCGAGCCCGTTAGCTCGGACGAGTACCGGCAGAGCCTTTTCGATTATTGTGCTGTCTTGCTTGATCGCACCGTATCGGTAGAGGCCGAGGCCGAGGCTTTTTTGG